>CAKZGI010000001.1 GCA_936914905.1 uncultured Trichormus sp.
TCTATGGAGCGATTCCAACATACTGCCAACTTATTGACGGTTATACAAACTTGTCACCCTCAAGCACTTTCACTAATTGAGTTTTTTGACCAACCTATCAAAGGGATGCTTAACTCTACTTTGCAGATACCTTCTTTAATCCCTCTAGCTTAGACATGAATCTTTACGATTAGAGCCACTATGTTTGAGAGTAAAACCACCTTGACTTGTGATTTCTCCTATATTTTCAAACTGCTGGATAGGTAAGGTTTTTTCTGGTGAAAAAGAGCCAATTCCTTGATGTAAAAATTGAGTATGGGAAGGGTCTAAGCCACTTTCAACTGATACTGTATAACCCACAGGTGCTTCAAACATATACGAGTCTATGGCATCAATATCAAGTTCAGTTTCTGGTATGGTGCCTGGTTGTTTAGCTGTGCAATCGGCAAATGGTGTTACACTATGATTAGTCGATACCCAGAGTAAATTTTGTGCTACTTTTGTTGGATAGGTGGTAACTTGCCATTACACACTTTTACAAGCAGTTTCTTACCCTTGATTACCAACTAACATGGGAATTTCTGTACATTTTCCCTCATTATTAAAACACCAACCACGATGTCTACATATCAGATTCCCATCTGCATTAATTTTTCCCAAAGATAGACGCGCTAATTTATGAGGACAAGCATCATCCATCACCACCCACTTTTGATTGTTATCTCTCCAAATTACTAGCTTTTTACCCAGTAGATTGACAGGAGTAGGTTCAGCAGGATCTAAATAGCTGATGGGACTAAGAGGATAGCACTGCTAAGTCCAAGAAAATGGATTTTCCATAATTCTCAAAATCCAACTTGTTGTTAATATTCTGTTAAACTATACCTTTATTTAACAATCTTAACAGATATACTATCTAGCAACTCTTATGTCTTTAGCCAAAGAGATTCTTTCCCAACTTCCAGGCGATGTTTTAGGCGGTTTACGTCGCACAGATAGGATTTTAACATCTCTGCGAACCAATAACCTAATCATCCCCAATGTGGTGACAGAAAACCCAGAACCTTTAGAATCTGTGGACTGGGATGTAATTATCTGCGGTGGAACATTGGGAATTTTAATCGGTTGCGCTTTAGCTGTGCGGGGTGTGCATGTTGCGTTGCTAGAAAGGGGAATTTTGCGCGGGAGAGAACAGGAATGGAATATTTCCCGCAAAGAATTAGAAGTGTTTAGAGAATTAGACTTGTTGACAGAAACAGAATTAGCCAGAACTATAGTCACCGAATATAATCCCGCACGAGTCAGCTTTCAAGGTGGTACAGAACTTTGGATAGAGGATGTTCTCAATATTGGTGTAGATCCCATTTATCTATTAGAAACCTTAAAGACTCGGTTCCTAGCTGCTGGAGGCAAGTTATTCGACAACACACCTTTTAGTAATATAATCCTCCATTGTAATGGGGTTAAAGTCAATAATCAATTGACCGGGAAATTGTTGCTGGATGCAATGGGAAATCTTTCTCCCATAAGTCAAAAAGCCCGTCAAGGTAAAAAACCAGATGCACTTTGTTTAGTGGTGGGAAGTTGTGCGGAAGGTTTTCCGAAAAACGACTCAGGCGACTTGTTGTTATCCTTCACTACTTTGCAAAATCAATGCCAATACTTTTGGGAAGCTTTTCCTGCTAAGGATGGGAGAACAACTTATTTATTTACCTATATGGATGCACATCCACAACGCTTGAGTTTGGAAAATTTATTTGAGGAATATTTACGCCTATTACCACAATATCAAGGCGTGGAAATTAATCAACTCAACTTTAAACGGGCGTTGTTTGGTTTCTTTCCCAGCTATCGCCAAAGTCCTCTCCAAACTCCTTGGAATCGGATTTTACCAGTGGGAGATAGTAGCGGTAATCAATCTCCATTAAGTTTTGGTGGTTTTGGGGCTATGGTTCGTCATTTACAAAGGTTAACTTTTGGCATTGATGAAGCATTAAAAACTGAACAATTATCTGCTCAATCTTTAGCACTTCTGCAGCCTTATCAACCGAGTTTGAGTGTAACTTGGTTATTTCAAAAGACTATGAGTGTGGCTGTAAATCAACAAATTCCGCCTGCACAAATTAACCAACTTCTTTCGGCTGTATTTGAGGAAATGCAGAAACTGGGAACACCTGTTTTAAAACCATTTTTACAAGATGTTGTTCAGTTTGGGGCATTAACAAAAACTTTGTTAAAGACTAGTTTATCTCAGCCGCTATTAGTTGCCAAAATCATACCCCAAGTCGGTTTAATCAGTTTACTAGATTGGATGTTACATTACGTTAATTTAGGTGTATATACTGGCTTATTTTCTCTCAGTACCATGTTAACAACAGTAGTTAATAATTTACCAATTGAACAACAATATTATTGGCATCGTTGGTTGGATAGTTGGAAGTTTGGTTCTGGTAGTGATTACTCTGAATAGTATCTGAGGATAAAATAATTGAACCTAATTCGGGTATGGTAAAATACTTTGCACTATTGATTTCATTACTACGAGAAAGTCGAGTATTTCTAGAAGAACTTCGCGAAGGTGTGAGATTACAAAATAAAATTATTTCCCTCTTGGTTTGTAGTTCTCTATTTATCGCTATGTACGGCGGAATTATAGGTGCATATCATAGCTGGATACAAGCTTTATCTTCTGCTATCAAATTACCAGCCCTCTATTTAATTACTCTATGAATTTGTGTACCGACTTTGTTCTTTGCTAATGTGATCTTCGGTTGAAAGCGCACTTTTGGACAGTATTTTGCTTTGGTGCTGACAGCAGTTTCAGTCACTAGCATACTTTTATTTAGCTTTGCACCCGTTACTTTGTTTTTTTTTGATGACGACCAATAATTACCAATTTTTAATTTTACTCAATGTCATTATTTTTTCATTGACTGGATTTATTGCTGTTTCTTCTTTATAGAATGCGACTCATCTGGTATTAGATCAGGAAGATGAAGGTAGTAAAACTCCCAATAAAATTATCCGAGCTTGGTTATTCCTTTATGCTTTTGTGGGTAGTCAGTTAGGATGGACACTTAGACCTTTTTTTGGTGCGCCAGATTCTGTATTTCAACTGTTCCGAGAACGAGAAGGTAATTTGTAAGGATTGAGGTGGTAAGGTATTGACAAGTGTGATAGGTGAGGCAGAATATAGCAAGCAGTTATGGAAAAGA
>CAKZGI010000002.1 GCA_936914905.1 uncultured Trichormus sp.
ACCCTGATTCTTTCCTTGGCTCTGTCCTAATCTTAACACTATGGAAAGCCAGACAAAGACTCCTTTGTAAATTTTCGGCCGTCTCTATTATTATCAACCGATAATTTCTACACCATCACTTCATTGATATTAGAACATTTATTTTCTTTCCCACTCCTGAATCTGACCTGGTGTTAATTCCTGCACATTACTAAATACTATCTTTGCACCGGCTTTCATCAGGATTTCAGTATAAGCATCCCTTCTTGCTGCTGTTTTCTGGACGTGAGGTGGTAAAACTCCCACACCCAACCAAGTTCGAGAATTATCTATAGATTTTGCTTTTTCCACGGTGTACATATCTGCTACCGTATCTCCTACATACACCACCGTTTGTTTTTTTTCACTACCATTTTCTAACAAATTAATCGTAGCAAATAATCCGGTGGGGTCGGGTTTGCCTGGTGCATCTTCCATTGCTATTAATATAGGAGACTGTAAACCCAAGCGTTTTTCTAAGACGTAGTTAGCAGAACCCTGTGTGGCACCACTGAAAAAACCCCAAGCAATACCAGATTGAGTTAGTTCTTGAAAATAACTAGGTTGTGCTAATAAAGGTTCGTTACAAATATATCCATTCCAATTTTCTGGGTCTGTACCACGGTAACGAGTTTGAAAATAGGTAACAATCTCTTGGTAATTTAATTGCAGTTGGGCGCGGGTTTTTCCTTGGTTGACAAAATGGCCGTAAATTAATTCTTCGGAAGCTTCCCAATCGTTATTCCAAATCCCTTCTGATTTGAGATTGTCGATGTCTGTTGGTGTGGGACGATAGGCTTGGGCGGTAAAATGTTCTACGGTATCTGATATGGCGCGACGATAGGAACCGCTAACGTCACGAATTACGCCATCTATATCAAAAATGATGATTGTATTTGTTTGTTTGGTCATGGGAATGGAAAATTAATGTTTTCAGGATTTTAATCTCGATTACCACCAAACTTTACATTGATTTGCTGTGTTAGATGAATACGGAAAGGCACAAAATCGCAAAGCTTACATATTGGTTTTACTCACTAATAGGGATTATTTGAAATTTCAACCTCCAACTTTATATTCCTCAATAGGTTTGCCATCGTTTCAATCCCTAGTAGGGATTATTTGAAATTTCAACTAATAAATCCATGCACCCGATGGTATGAAGAAATAGTTTCAATCCCTAATAGGGATTATTTGAAATTTCAACTAAGGTTCTATTCTCCGGATGGTCTAATCATAGACCATTTCAGAAATTGTGTCAACAGGTAAAATAGCTGAAACCCTTGCTGTATAAGGTGCGTGGCTGTCTCAGTTACGAAAATAGCCTCAAACCATTGTCCAGATAGAGATTCAGGCATTTTTTACAGTAGCTGATTTTTTACACCCACCTATCCGCGCAAAAATCGAAAATCAAAAATTTCTGCATTCTGTCACCTGTCACCTTCCTGCTGATCTTCAATCTCATTAGTCAATTGGGCAGATATTAAGTTACAATAAGGGGTCGCAAACTTAGTAAGTCATAGCCGGATTTGTCCCGGAGGTACGATTGACGAAATTTATCTTAAAAATTCTCTGGTTAGATGACAACGTTGCCTTAGCAGTCGATCAAGTTGTCGGTAAAGGCACAAGTCCCTTAACTAAATACTTCTTCTGGCCTCGTAATGATGCTTGGGAAGAACTCAAAAAAGAGTTAGAATCCAAACACTGGATTACTGATGTTGATCGCGTTGAGTTGCTGAATAAGGCAACAGAAGTGATTAACTATTGGCAAGAAGAAGGCAGAAATCGCCCGATGGCAGAAGCGCAGTTGAAGTTTCCTGAAGTGGCCTTCACAGGTAGCGCCTGATTGTTTTAGTTTGGTGATTGGGTAATTGGTAATTGGTAATTTTTAATTACCACCCAATTTCCAATTATCCCACAGTTTTATGGTTTTGTCCCTGCTACCACTGGCAATTAGTTGTGAATTTGGACTAAGGGCAATTGTAGATACTGAGTCAGTATGATCAAAGAGAGTGGCTATTTCTAATTTTGTACTGATATGCCAAAGTTTGATTGTTTTATCGCAACTGCAACTAATTAGGGTTTCACTATCGGCTGTAAAAGCTAATCCTGGTCAATACCAGGAATGCCCTAAGAGTGTGCTAATTAATTTACTTGTGTTGACATCCTACAATTTGATGGTGTTATCGTCGCTACCAGTTGCTAAAATCTGTCCGTTGGGACTAAAAGCAACTGCTAAAACTGTTCTTGTATGCTCTACAAGGGTTGCTAACAGTTGATATGGGTAGTTTTGTAATTTTTGGTCTAGTTGTAATTTCCATAGACGCACTGTGCCATCACAACTGGCACTAGCTAATATATCATCTATCATCTTTGGAACTGAAGGCGATCGCATTTATTTGTAATTGATGTCCTGTCAGTGTACAAATTTATCCACCTGTATTTACATCCCGAATTTTAATAGTTTTATCCCAACTACCACTGGCAAGAATGTTGCCCGCATGGTTAAGAACTACTAATTTTACAGCGTGTAAATGTCCATTTAATGTAGCAATTTTTTGCCATGTATTTACATTCCATAATTTTGTTTTCTTATCATCACTTGCTGTTGCTAAAATTTGTCCATTGGGGCTAAAAACTACTGATTTTACAGTTTTGTATGTCCTGGCAAGTTAGCTAATAATTTTTGAGCTTTTACATCCCAAATTTTAATGTTTTCACTATCATCAGCGTTGGGTAATATTTGGTTATCTGGTGTAAATACTAAGGTGTGAATTTGGCTATAAGGATTATATAAGGATTATATTAAATGGTGATATTTTTCGAACCTCAGATGGACAGAGATAAATGCGGACAATGGTTTTTCCTAGTGTGGTGATGATTTCTGATGTTGATTGTCAGCGTTTTTGTAAATCGGGGTTGATGATTTTTTCTAGGGTTTGCGCTAGATGTTCGCTGACTGGTATAGTTAAATAATCTCGCCAAATCCAGGTATTATTGGCAATATTCAGATAAATCAAAGGGGGGAATTTCTGTCAGTAGATAAATACAAGTGAGTCCCAAACTATAAAGGTCACTGGCAAAGGTCGCTTTTCCTTGTATTTGTTCTGAGGCGCTATATTCAGGACTAACAATTATTTGTTGTTCTCTGATATCTTTAAATGTGGTTAATGGTTGAGCAGATGCAAAATTAACTAAGACTAAATTCTCCCATTTTTGATTACCAAAGGATTCTCTAATAATTAGATTTTCTGGTTTTATATAACAAGGAATAATTTGATGCTTGTGAATAAATTTAAGAACTGGTAATAAGGTTTTTAATATCTGCTAAATTTGCGTTTCATGAAAATACCTTCTTTAGCTGAAAGAGCTTTTAAATTATCACCATAAATAAATTCATAAACTAAATAATCGTCTTCATATTCTGTAAAAAAATCGAATGATTTAGGAATCTGTGGATGATGATTTAATGTTTTTGATTTTTCAACTTTGTTAATAAATGCAGTCGTTATTTGTTGATATTGAGGAAATTTATGCACAATACAAGAAACTGAGGGGAACCGACTTCTATCAACAGCGAGAAAAGTCTGACAGTTTCCCCCATCACCAATTAACTTAACTAAGGAAAGTGGATTAAATAAGGTGTAAGAGTGCCAATAATATCTATACACCA
>CAKZGI010000003.1 GCA_936914905.1 uncultured Trichormus sp.
TGGAATTACACCCCTTAACCAGAGTTACAGGTTATTTAATCCACTATCCTTAATCAATTAACACTAGTAGTTTTTAAGTAACACCAGTTACTTAGTTTCTCTTTCTATCAAGTAAGTAAATGGGCGAAAGAATCTATAACTATGTCATGGCGAATGCACCAAAGGGGAATCA
This sequence comes from uncultured Trichormus sp., assembly GCA_936914905.1. Classification (GTDB taxonomy): domain Bacteria; phylum Cyanobacteriota; class Cyanobacteriia; order Cyanobacteriales; family Nostocaceae; genus Trichormus_B. Next base: position 173 of record CAKZGI010000003.1, read on the forward strand.
AGCAATCGTAAGGGTTTTAAGTGATTTATATTTTGTTACATAGTATTTTCATTTGTGTCTACCTACTTATTTACAGATAAAGATAGTAACTGACGGATTTCTTCTCTTACACTCATTAGGATTTTACCCAGGTGATTCTGACCAGTCTTATCGGCACCACAACCCCAAAAATAATCTGTAGGTGAGTTTTCGACCAGAACTTCATCACCAGTGACTAAAAGAACTTTCTGGATCTCAGTATGAGTACTAAATTTTTTTAGTACAGCTGCACGCATCACATCAGTTTTGACCATCTCCCAGTCAGAACGTAGTTTTCTGCCATGACGTCCTAAAGCAGCGGCTTCTTCAGGGGTAGGAGCACCATGGATTGAGGGTATAATAATTGCTTCTTCACTACCAACAAACTTTTGTGCTTGATAATAATGCTCAACAGTTGGCCAGTAAGTACCCTGGATTTCGATCGGATGTGGGGAAAAGTTAGAAAAACAGCCATAGGGCTGCCAAACTTTGTAAAAGTAAATGGTCATTTGAAAATTGCTCTTTTATATATCAAATTTTATCTGTCTGTTTGACTGATACACACTGTTACTAACCTCAAGACAGAAGATATCACTCAAAAACAATTCTATTTTGGTAGCCAGCTCTATATTATGAGGTTGATATGAAAGTGAAGAATGAGGTACGTAAAAGAAGTAGACTGCTAATTGCTGCGGGGATTTTCCTAGGTCTGGGTCTGGGAGGGTTTATTGATGGCATTTTGTTGCATCAAATTCTCCAATGGCATCACATGATCAGTAATATTCAACCACCAACAACTATCTCAAATATAGATTTAAACATGGTCTGGGATGGTTTATTTCATGCTTTAGACTGGACTTTCACTGTTATAGGAGTAATCTTACTGTGGGAAGCTGGTAAGCACCATGATGGTGCTTGGTCGTTACAGACCTTTGTTGGGTCAATACTTATGGGTAGTGGGTTATTTAATGTAGTGGAAGGATTGATAGACCATCAAATTCTCGGTATCCATCATGTCAAACCAGGGACAGATGAGTTAGCTTGGGATTTAGGATTTTTGGCTCTAGGTACATTGCTTATAATTATTGGCTGGATAATGATACAAAAGATAAGAATTCAGGAGTCAGGAGTCAGGAGTCAGGATGTTTAAGAAATTGGTTAATTATAAAATAGGTATTTTTGCCGTTAGCCTGAAAAAGCTGACTGCTGATGCTTGTTCGCATAGGATGCCGTTAGGCATTAGTTGAATACTTACTACAAAAGAGCAAAGAATTTATTAGTCATTGGGCATTTGGCATTGTTCATTAGTTATTTATTGTTCATTAGTTATTTATGGGAGGTAGCAGACAGGAACTAATTAATTACCCCAGTACCGCAAAGCATAGTTAAAAATGCTTCTTTCAGAAGAGCTACTCTAACAAAATATCTCCTTCGGAGACGCTACCCTAACATAATTCAAAATGTACACGGTATCAGCTTTTCAGAGATTTGGAATAGTCGGTTTATTTACGCTGTACTTTACTAACGGGAGTCGGAGTAACTATTACAAATTACGAATTACAAATTATGTCTACAGATGGTTTTGAAAAAATAAATTTGGGTTGGAATATTTATTTGTAGCAGCAACAAGTAGGAGAATGGCTGGAATACCACTTGTCTCGCTTTCAACAAACTCTGCTAGGATGACCTTCTGGATAGTCAATTAGTCCTTGGGTAGTTGAGTTAATGAAAATCTTCTCTTGGATAAGATTCGGTTTATTTGTGCTTTCCATTGGTTGGCAATTATGGCAAGAATTTAATCCTTATATATATGCTTGGTCCAGAAAAATTGGTGGCGTAACTATTGCAGATTATCAGATTCAAACCCGTGAATTATCTATCCAATCTATGCTAACAAAAGCACAGGAATTATATCAACAGGGTGATAACTGTGAAGCTTGTCGTTTTTTATATTGAGCTACTTTACAGAAAGTAACAGAAATTAGATGAAAAAGCGATCACACTTCAAGAACCTAGCCGCACTGATAGAGAATATCTGCAATTACTGACTTCTGCGGTAAATTCCATTGAGTCTTATGAAACTTTAATTACTACTCATGAGCAATTATGTTTTAGTAATGCTGAAATCCTAGCAGGAAATTATCAACAATGCCGACAAGCTTATAAAGAATTGTTTAATTCGTAATTATTCATTTTCTCCCCGGCCCCCTAAACCCTGAGGTGAAATAACGTAACCGTGTGATTTAGTCAGGTGTAATCGCTCTAACAGTCATGATTATACTGAGTTTAATAGTTACTCCCAGCACCAAAATTAAAAATGACTCTAGTCATAATGGCACACCAGAAGATTATAGTGCCTGGTATGTTTTTATGCAAGATCAAGGAAAAGATATCCAATATCACCAAGACCCTTTTGGTGATATTGAAGCAGAGAAAGAACTGACAACATTGATCCATGTCAATAGTTAACCGCAAATCTCACGATTATCTCAAAAAGAAGGACAGTCGGTGAAAAAGGCAATAGTTTAGTTATTTTGGGAGTAAAACAGCCAACAGCTGCACTACATCTGGAAATCCCTAACGATAAAATTCTGTGATAGCCTACTATTCTTGTTTGCGAGAACCTTCGTAAATGTGTGTATAAGCACCAGTTGTCAACGATTGTAAACTTTGGATTAAAGTGTTTCCAACTTCTTGGGTACGAGCGCGGGCTAAATCTGCGGCTAAGGAACGATAAAAGCTCACTAATTCTCTAATTAACCCTGAAAGTAGTGATTTTAAGCATTTTTGTTCAACTTTGGGTAATACAGAGTTCAGGTGCTGCCAATTTCCTTCTCGTCGTCTTATCCAACGTTTAATATTCATAAAATTTAGGGATACTGACTTTAATTTACCTTAAGACAGTGACAAATTACACTCCGCAAATGAAGGAACATTTAGCACTATGTGTGAAAACAGGGGTTTTCCCAGTCCCGCTGAACTATTAAGTATAGGTAACATAGTAAGTGCTACAGTTCGTTTATATTTTTTTCGTCTCAAAACTTATCTGGAAATAGTATTCACTACTCACTTGTGCGCTTTACTTACTATCTATAGCTGGGCAAAATAGGGGGCAATTTATGGACTCATTTCGCATTTAGCCTTTGGAGAACTGACAAACCAACTAGAAAGTGTTGAAGATGTTAGCAGTCATGTTAATCCACGTTTATGGTCATTTTTGGGAATTTATTTTCCGGTAGGTATTTATGTAGGGTGAGTGTATCTGGGATTAGCGAGCGCAGGTTTTATAACTCTTGGTGTGTTAGCAGCAGTATTGAATATGATACTAGGTCCTGGAGGAGCGATCATCACAACCACTTTAGTTGCTATTTTGATGGTTATTACTCTTGTAATGGGAATAACTTGGTTATATGCCAGTTTGGTAATAACTGAAGTACCATTGGCAGTTGAAGAAAATATTAATGGTAGTGAGAGTGTTAAGAGAAGTTGGGAGTTAACTAAAGCCTCAGCTTTTCGTATTCAAGGGTTGGTTATATTTACGGGCCTTGTGAGATTGCCAATTGTGTTCTCATTTAATTATTTGCCCAGTTTATTCTTGCTGCCAGTAGATGCTAGAACCAGCATCTACTAGTTTCTCTATGCCATTGCTATGGCAATCTGTTTAGTAGGAGGAATTTTTGTAATGCCATTCTGGCAATCAACGAAAGCTGTTTTATATTATGACTTGAGGAGTCTGCATTAGGGTTTAGGTTTGCAATTGCGTGATCACGCAATTTAACTGAAATTTCACTATCTTTAATTAATTCGTAATAGTGCTCACTGCTGGCTATGCGAATTTAATCTCTGGTGTGAATTCCTGCTTATTTACTGCTGACTTTGTTAAGGTAGGAATATAAAGCCCTGGTAGGAATTTCTAATTCTGTTGGCGCAGCCTGCTGGAAGCACTATTGTGTTGGTGTAGCTTTTATAAAAGAAGCATTTGAATTATTTAATATACACCTATTCAATCGGATAAATTCATTACGCTAGAAAGCGTTGAGTTAGAATTTACCTTGGCTAGAACACGCAGTAGGGCTTTGGCACTGATCACTGACTATAATATTTTGGGTTTGAGTTTAGCCCTTTTTATCTTCGTCTACGTGTCAATTTCAGCCCGATTAATTGATATTAGATTGGAGATTTTTATAACAGGCTTCGGTTTATGGATGACTGCGATCGCATTCTTGACTCTATTCTTGATTTACAGAGGTTATTTTGTCTTTTTTGAAAATATTTGGCAAGGACAAACTCCTGTTAAACGCATTGCAGGAATTCGTGTAGTGCGAGATGATGGGAGACCTCTGAGCTTAGAAAAGGCTACACTCGAGTCCTTACTGCATTATATAGATGAGTCTTTGTTTATTGGGGCTATTTTAATTATGTTTAACAAAAGTGAGAAGTATCTCGGTGATTTAGTCACAGCTACGATAGTAGCTCAAGCCCAAGCATTAGCAAAATCTGCAAATTTGACTATTTCAGAAGAGGGAAAATTATCTTATATGAGTTTGCAAAAAATTTCCGATTTATCCCAACTATTACCAGATGATTTTTCCATTGTTCGTGAATATTTACAGCGCCTTAATATAATGTCAAATGAAGGTAGGATATCTCTATCACTAAAATTATCCGAGGAGGTAAGATCTATCATTAACTTGCCGATTATGCCAGCCGATATTCCATCTGATGTTTTTTTAGAAGCTTGTTTATTTAGCCTATCAATAACGAGAATTTTAGTCAGCAATCAGAAGTCAGGGAAATGGGGAGAATAACCACTGACAACTGACACCTGACAAATTAAAAATCTAAACTAGTCCAGTCTGGTTGACGATAATATTTTGTCATGTTGTCAAACTTCCGCAACTCAACCCGATGGATTAAAATTTCTGGATAATTCAACAGCCATTGTTGATTTAAATCAGACAACTGATTACTGAGTTTTATCCGGTCTAGTTCAGCGAATATTTCACCAAAATAGCCTAATGTAATATGAGCAGTAAAGTGATAATGTTGCTCAATACCCAAGCCCATTAACTTACGATTTTGGTAAATTAGCCGACGGAGTTGAATTATCTCCTCATAACAGCGTTCATCTTTGGGGATTAAACACACACCTATCGCCCTTGGCATCACTATCAGTCCTAGCATTTGCCAAGAAATCGGATCAGTAGCTTTCCTCCTTAACTGTTGATACTGGTTAAACAAATCACCCAAGCAAGAGTTTAACTCCTTTTCAAATTGGGGATTCTTTTCAGTGGCATGAACAAAAGCATGATCCCAAATCAAATCTGCAACGGTCAAATGAAAGCTTGCCGGAGGTACAGGCACAATTAAATCACAGTTGACTGGTAACTTCAACAGCGATCGCTGATAAGTCTCTATTTGTTTGTAAAAAGCTGCATTTTCCGTATCTTCTCCTGCTGCTGGGGTGATCAGCGTATAACCAGGAAAAGGAGCAGCTTCTCTAATTCCAGAATTCTGCCTAAATTTAGAAGATTCCTGGATATGCTGAACTTGGGTTCTGTAAAATTCTGGTAGCGTCATGCGTGCTACCCGATTTAAATAGGTTTGGTAGTTGTCGTCCAATCTTCTTAGCCTCGATCTCTCTTGATAGATTGTAGGGAAATTTACTCAATTTGACCAAGTTATTTTATGAAAGGTGTGTGGGAAACCTCATAATTAAAATCAGGGTTTTCAAATTAGGATATTGTATTTTTTCAACCAGACACTGTGCAAACAGTATAACTCTTGCAGAATTAATTTTATGTTATAATTGGGAGTTGTGTTTGTTTTAGCCAAAAGAAAGTTAGAGTTACAGGGTAATGTTTGAATTAGCGAGGATAAAGAACAGGAAAAATACATAAAATCTAAAACTCCCTATCATACCACAGAAACGATTTTGTAAGAGGTCTATTATACAGCCAACACCTTAAGGACTCAGGTGGTGGGGTATTAACCAGTTTGATAGGTGAGGCAGAATATAGCAAGCAGTTATGGAAAGGAACCCGCCGCCAAAACTAGGGGAAACGCACCTTATTTCCTAGCAAAAACTAATAAGGATTTCAAAATCATCTATATAAGTGCAAAAATTGACAAAAA
>CAKZGI010000004.1 GCA_936914905.1 uncultured Trichormus sp.
CATTGATGTTGAAACCACGCGAGCTAGTAAGGTGCAATTCTTTGTGCCATCTATTGATCAATGTTCACCCTCATGAAACACTTTTCGCCATGAGGTTCTTTGAGATTCTGTAAGCTTCTCTTTGTCTAACTTGAGATCGAACTGGATGAAAAAGATTGTTTAAATACATCTTCATCCTACTACTAGTGAGAAAGAACTTTTATATGGATATTCAAAGAGAGATAAGGTTGACTATATTACCAAATTATATGTTTTTTCTTAATCTGAAGCCAACATAGGTACTTGAAACTTTGAGGTTCGTAATATTGTGTGGTAGTTTTGAAGCATTATGAGCAAGGTTGTAAAGATGTGTTTACTTTTTTTAAAAAGATTCTTCATCGATAGTATAAATTATACAATTGAAGCGATAGGAGGGGCAGGGCCCGTCCTTGCGTCTAAATGCCCAAAGAATACCATGCCTAGGGATTTTGGAAGGCACATTTTGCATTTTCAAGGTGGTTTACTTGCACCACATTACAAGTAAACCGACAAGTAAACCTTCAAATTAAACATTTAACTTTATTTTTTAGCATTGATTCGCATGCCCAGGATTTAGAAAGCCATGTTTTACATTCCCGAAGTGGTTTACTTGCAATATATCGTAAGTAAACCTATAAATAAATCTCCAAATGAAATATTTAACTTTACTTTTTAACAATAATTTGTTGTGATAAATAAACTCTCACTAGTAGTACTTCCTTTCGGTATAAGTGATACTCCATTTGGTATAAGTAATTCCTTCTTTTGATTTAGGTAGTCATTCTTTTCGGTATAAGTATTTCCCGAGTTCAAACTAGGTTTTTCTACATAAGTAGTCCATCATTCTTGTACAAGTAGTCCCCACTTCCAATAGAAGTTGTTTCTCTTTCACTAACCAGTCCAAAAATATAACAGGGCGCAGATTATGGATGTGAATGCACAGCTTGCTCCACTTGAAATGCTACCAACAATAATGCAAGTGACGCCGGATATATTCTTAGATGATTGGCCTGATGATGTATTTGGTGATGAAAATGAAAATGAGATTGAGGATGGGTCAGAACAAGAAAATGATGAAGGGTTTGATCCTACTGATGACATCGTAACAAGAAATCAAACTCAACTAGAAGAAGTATTGGAACTATTTCCAAACCCAACTAGGTATGCATCTATGAATTATTTTGCTTTTAACATGGCCCTATCTAATTTGATGATAGAGGACTTATCTGGGAGAGAGAAGATAACAGTACTGCAATTGGCAAATGCTTCTGATGGGCTTGCAGTCAAAATCTCATCTATGAAGCAGTGGAATCGCATTAAACAACATGTGGCAATGAATGAATCAGGATGCATTTGTCTTAGAGATGCTAGACATCTCAAAGTTCCATCTTTTGATATGTGGAAATCCCATGTTTTTTATGCCCATGTGCAAAATAATGTGCATCGAAATTATGAAGAGACTTGTAATGTATTGCGACAAGAATGGTCACTCGATGTTAGGAATCATGGCTTATCAACAGCCTATGTAAGAGCTTGCATTGATGCATGTGGATGCATGCGTCTATCTCAGCCGACAATCTTAATGACTCGCATTGTGTCCAATAGGACAGATGTTGAAAGTGCATTGGTTGATATTCAAGTGATGTTTAATACTCGCTTAGTAAAGGGGAGATGGGAAACCACACATAGTGAGATGTATGAATGTCACCGTGCTGGAGTTCCAAGGAGAAGAGGGCAGCAAATAAGCCGATCCCGCTTTTCCAAAAAATGTGGATGCTTATTTAGTGTTGCAGTGTCAAAAACTATGAGTGGTGGATGCCACAAGTTCAAATTAACTGTTATGGGACCACACACAGGACATGACCCAACTGCTCCTAAGGAGATATACCACTTACCAGTTCACCCGAGTGTAATTGATTGTTGTATGGATGACTTGTTTGATGTTGGTTGTGTGCGGCATGTTTCAAAAATGAGTATGAGAAAGGAAAAGTTGCATAAGGATAGAGTTTCAGAGTTAGACCGGTTGATATATCGATTCTTTATGCTACCTAAGGAGGTTCAAAACAATGCCGCCAAACTAAATATAAGCAATAGATTGTCTGATCACGATTGGTATGCCATGATCCAAGAAGCTTATAGATTAATGCAACAAGGAAAAGTTTTGCATGTGCAACCATATGTTCTCGAAGGGGATAATGCACAACCTTTTATTTTGATTCTACAAGATGAATGGATGTTATATATGTATTGCCAGTTGTCAGTTCACAATGCATGGGCACTAGATTCTACATTTAGAACAAACCAATTTGGTTTGCCATTATATGCAGCTGTGGCTCCTAACAAGTCTAGAGTTGGGATTCCATTATGGTATATGTTATGTTCAAGTAAAGCAGGGTCTAATAATGAGAAAGATGCACTAGAGATGACTTTAAGACTTGTTTTCAAAAGGATGGGGTCTATCCGACCTAATGCCATTGTCATTGATAAATCATGGCTTGAATTCAATGCAATTAAAAAAGTAGTAGAAAGCGATGCTTATTGTTGGAGCATGGTAGACGGAGTAAGGAAACAAGTTCGATGTCAATTGTTGTTATGTTGGTTTCACGTTAAGAAGGCATGGGTTGACTACTTGTTGCCCAAGGTACCGGCCCCAAAGAGGGACCGACTATATATGTCATGATGTGTGAATTGATGCAATGTCATTCAGAGGAACAATTTAATGAGATGTATGAAGTGGTTGTTGATAAATTTAAGGATGTGCCGAGTGTCATTGCACTACTTGAGAAATCATGGTGTGGTACCACTTGTAATTGGCGGCGAATGTGGCCAAAATTTGGGAGATTGTTTTCTTATGGAAATGTGGACACCAATAATATTGTTGAGAGACATTGGCAATATATTAAGTACACGGCATTAAGAGGCCGAATAAACCGGTCAATTACTTGCTTATTGCAAACATTAATAGGTGATAGTGTATCTGGATCATGTATTGGCGGGACAGTCATAGAATGGTATAAGCAAAAGCAAGCTATATGTGAGTCAGGTCGTTTTATACCACGAGCAAATTGTAGAGAACAAAGGATAAGGTATAAGGAGGCTGAAGCCATTTTAGAAAGGTATGTTAAAAATAAAGATACCCTTGTTGTTCTCAATGATATCCGTTTGTTGTTTTCAATTCAAAGCATGTCACATGTAGATGTATGGTATACTGTATCCATACAATGCAATTATTGTGACTGCCCTGATGTTGCTACAAAATGTAAGCATTTACAAGGCATATTGATGATCATTGAATCCCATATGCCAGATCTAATGGAATCATTACCAATTATTCAACATGCAAGAGAGATGCACTTTGATGATATCCAATATAATGGTGACCATAACAATGCTGAGAATCATGGGCTAAAAACATTAGAAGTTGATGTACATAAAAACATTACAGTTTTACAAGAAGCATTGATAAGTTTAGAGAGAAACATTCATGTTTTGGAATATGATGATACGTATAATATAAAGGGAAAGATGGATGATTTGATTACTACTTTACAGGGTTTCTTCCGTCCTCCAGTTATCAAGATGCCGACATCAGGGACTATTAAAATGCAACAACAAAATGTGGGGCTGAATCAGTTAGGGAAAAGGAAACTAAGAAGTGACATTGTTGTTCAGAATGATGATATTTTGGGGTCATCACCACCGAAAAATAGGACTGGTGGAGTCATGCAAAAGATAGGAGACAAGTCAAGAAAACGAATACGATTTCCTCAGAAAGTCAGAATTCGTTGTGCTCATTGTGATTGCAATAATCTGATTATGGCAGATGAAACTCGATTTTATTGCGCCCATTGTGAAGCATTATTGCCTTTTGGTAAACAATTCTCAGATTCTCATAATATGACATCGATTTTAAAAGGTAAGAAAGTCATGTTTGATAAAGACAACATCAATTTGATGGCCGGAAAAATCATGGATGTTGACTTTCCTTTGAATGCATCAGAGATGATATACAATATTGGTAGTGACGAAGGTGCTTGCTTTAAAGAGGTCTATGCATCAAAGACGCGGATCATCATCACTTAGAAAGACACAATTTCGTCACAACCAAATGTCATACAATCTCATTTTCAGATACCATGCAATCTCATTTTTTAATACCATACAATCTCATTTTTGAATATCATACACAACCATACAATATTTTTGAAATATTTGTTTTGAAAGATTGAAATCTGTTTTGAGATACCATATACAATCTCATTTTCAGATACCATACACAGCCATACAATCTCCTTTTTAGAACCGTAAACCCATACACAACCAAATCTGTTTTGAAATGCCATACACAACCATATCTGTTTTGAAATATTGAAATCTGCTTTGAGATATCATATACAATCTCATTTTCAGATACAATATATAGCCATATCTCAACAATCCTAAACAAATCTCAAAGTGACAATAAGCGTTCAGCCCACTGTTGTATGGCTCGTCTCATAGCTTCAACGTCGACATGGGTAAACCAGTCCAAAGAACCCTGAAACAATTTATCATATTAAAATCAAAACTATAAACAAGAAATTAATAAGTCAAGGAGTAGTATAACTTACAAAACAATGTGTTTTTAGTCCTTGAAGCACGTCTTCGATGAATTGTTTGATAGCATGCATGATATAAAAACCACAATCTGTTCCATTTGGTTGATGCGGAATCATAAGTGTAGTTATTGGTGGCAATAATACATTTTTTGCTCTATCCCATGGACCATAAACAATCTCTATAGCACTTCGAACATAACAATCAATATTATTCTTGGGCTTCCCATTAAGCGGATCCATGTACAAGATACCCTCCCTCCCTTTCAGGGTACTAATTCCATGTCCTATATAGTTTACAACCACATATAATCTCCAATGTGCATCATCTAGGACAGGAATAAATAACACCTCTACCGAAGGAGGCACATCATGATAAACTTATGTATCTTTCCATTTTTTGTCAAATTTAGCCAAAATGGGTCCACTATCCATATGTCACGAGAACTGACCATAGGGAGTAAAAATTCCATCCACCATGTGAATAAATTCATAATCCTAGTGCTTGCCATAACCCCAGGTACTACCATTTCTTGCACATCAGTCCTAGATATTTGGAATACAAGATTTATCCTCCTACATGTTACTTCAAATCTGCCTGGTGATGGGTTTGCACACTTGTTTACGAGCCCAGTTTCCACCTCAATTTTACTAATTACCTCTGTCTCATGGTTATTTCTTGAAGATATGTGATCTTCGATATTATAGGGATCATTAATAGTAGAGGGCTCACTTAAACTATTCAGTAACATTTGCATGAAGCTTCCTTGACACTTGGTTGAACTCTCATTAGTTTGTTTAGGTTTGCATGGCATTGACACGATATTGTTAACTGATCATTCCTTCTCGAGAGGTACATCCCTTTGTTCCTCCCGTTAAGTAGTTTGGCCTAAGTCATTGCCCAAATGTACTCGACCATCTCGTGTCTATATACCAAATCAAATATATAAATATAAATCATTTAACCACTTTATAACAAGAACTTAATGAAAATAATAAAGAATACTTACAACCTTTTCATAGCCCTTAGATATGCGGATTTGAATTATCTTCAGCTTATCTTCTTTTTTCGAATCATATGCCATCATTTCTTTTTCAACATATTCTTGTATAAAAGTCTCTTGAAATATTTGAAGGCCGGTCTCTTTGTATGCTTCAAATGCCTTCTTTTGAACTGACTTCTCATACGTTTTATGTGCCGATATGAATATCTTATTGGCATCGTAAAACCTTTTCTTACATCGTTGATTTGGTGGAGGCCAACAACCATTGTTATCTTCAAACTTGAAGCCTTCTAAAATGAATGAATGAATGAATAATTAGCACAAAGATAATATTCAATCATATTATTAAGTTATTTAATATCGTAAATTCCTGGCACATGACAAATTATATTATAAGTTTGTCTTAGGTGCTTCTCTAATGCATCACGATGCAAAAAATAAGTAGGATGAGCTGCACATGAAGGGGTAGCAATGCACACCCGAGCCTTTTCCCCATACAAGTCAAGGCAACATCTATAATAAATACTAGGATCATTGACGTGAGATGCTGCCACCGCCTCCTTGAGTTCCTTCATTGCTGTAAATGCAACATGTTCCGTAAATTCTTGATGTTGCACGTCGTTCTCTATATGCTCTTGTACTTGTTCAACTTGGACAACAACTTCACCCTTAACAAGATGAGAGGTTGCACTTGTTTTCTTCTTCTTTAGCTTGCC
>CAKZGI010000005.1 GCA_936914905.1 uncultured Trichormus sp.
TTCTATTTTTCAGGAAACTGAAAATAGAACCGTTACAATGTTGTATTTTAAATTTTAAATAAGGATGTTCATTTAATAATTAGTTGGACTGGTTACAGTTTTTCTATAACTCCTGTAACACTCCCCCTCAAGCTGGTGAATAAGTATTTTCCATTCCCAGCTTGGACAAGATTGCTTCAAATGTTGGCTTCCTTAGTCCTTTCGTGAGTATGTCTGCAAGTTGTTGCTGTGATGGAATGTATGGTGTACAGATCACGCCGCTATCTATCTTTTCTTTAATGAAGTATCTGTCTACTTCGATATGCCTTGTCGTGTCATTTTGTACAGCATTATGTGCAATGTTAATTGCAGATTTGTTGTCACAGTACAACCGCATAGTTCCTTACCACTTGATCTTTAAATCCTGCAGCAAGATTCTTAACCATAGCAGTTCACATACGCCAAGTGCCATTGCCCGGTACTCAGCTTCAGCGCTTGACCTTGCTACCACGTTTTGTTTCTTGCTCCTCCATGTTACTAGATTTTCACCAATAAAGACACAATATCCAGAAGTTGATCTCTTGTCAACAACTGATCCTGCATAGTCAGCATCCGTGTATGCTTCTATATTAAGTCTTGTACTTCTCTTGAAAAGAATTCCTTTCCCGAGACTGCCTTTGAGGTATTGTAAGATCCGATATACAGCCTGTAGATGGGTTTTTCTTGGGTTGTGTAGAAATTGACTTACCACACTGACGGCATAAGCAATGTCTGGCCGTGTATGAGATAAATAAATAAGATTTCCCACCAGCCTTTGATACATTTCTGTATCAACCATGCCATCTTCTTTTGCTTCTCCTAATTTGTGATGTGGATCAATTGGTGTAGTGGTTGGTTTGCAGGCCAACTTCCCTGTGTCTCTCAACAAATCAGTAATATACTTTTGTTGGGAAATAAATATTCCATGCTTGGAGTGAGCAACTTCAATGCCGAGAAAGTATTTCAGCCTCCCTAATTTCTTCATCTCAAATTCTCCACTGAGATATCTTCCTAAAGATTGCTTTTCTTCTTCATCATCTCCTGTAACTAAGATATCATCGACATAGACCAATAGAATTGAAATTTTACCTGTTGATGCGTGTTTAATAAAAAGAGTTGGATCGGCGTGACTCTGCTTGTACCCTTTAGATATCATGGCTTGTGTGACTCTCCCAAACCATGCCCTTGGGGATTGGTTGAGGCCGTATAGTGCCTTTTTAAGTTTACACACTGTATTTTCAGATACTTTCCCTTGGAATCTTGGAGGAACGTCCATATATATTTCCTCTTCAAGATTCCCATGTAAGAATGCATTTTTTACATCATATTGTTGTATATCCCAATTAAAGTGGGCGGCTAAGGCCAACAGAATTCTAACTGTACTCATTTTTGCGACTAGAGAAAAAGTTTCAGAATAGTCCACTCCATATGTTTGAGTGTAACCTTTCGCCACTAATCTTGCCTTATATCTTTCGAGCGATCCATCTTCTTTATACTTTATTGAGAACACCCATTTGCATCCTACAGTCTTCTTCCCATTTGGGAGATCAACTAGCTCCCACGTCTTGTTTTGCTGTAATGCCTGCATCTCAACATTCATAGCATGCTTCCAATTCTCATTAGATAATGCCTCAGACAGGTTTCGAGGTATGCTAATGCTATTCAGGTTCATGAGAAAGCTTTTATGAGCTGGTGAAAATTTATGGAATGAAACATAATTAGAAAGAGGATATAATGGTTTTTTAGTGCATTCTCTAGATCCTTTTCTAATAGCAATGGGTAAATCTGGACTAGTAATTGCTTTACTTTCTAATGGAGATGGAGTAATAGTTACCTCAGGTCTAGGATTTGGATCTGCGTCATGGATGTGCATCGGTCCAGGAGCAATTTCTTTCTTCCTTGAGTATACCTTGCCAAACCATGGATCATCCTCATTCCTTGTTTCCTCTTGGTTGATCAGATTAAGTGGTGGTTCAGGAGTAGAAATAGGCTGAGAAGTATTGGGCTGAGGAGTAGGTTGAGAAATAGGCTCAGAAATAATAGGCTGAGTAGAAGTAGGGATAGACTCCAAACTGAGATTATTAATCGGGTGATTATTTAGGACCAAAGGTAAGCTTATTGTAGTAGTTAAATTATCATTAGTTTCTACACATATTTCCTCCCCCTGAACATGACTATTAGTGAAATAGGATTCATCCTCATTAAACGTTACATCTACAGAGATGAGATATTTCTTTGTTGGAGGATGATAACACTTATAACCTTTTTGTGTTGATGAATAGCCTAAAAACACACACTTTGTAGCTCGAGGATCTAACTTTCCTCTATTAATACTATGAACATGGACAAAACATACACAACCAAAAATTCTAGGAGTGAGATGATTTGTAGTTTTCACATTGGGAAAAAACTGATTAAGAAGTTCTAGTGGGCTTTTGAATTGCAAAACATTTGTTGGCAGCCTATTTATGAGATATGCTGAGGTAAGGACTGCTTCTCCCCAATAAGCTTTAGGGACATGTTTATGAAAAAGAATTGCTCGAGTCATATCTAGTAGGTGTCTGTTCTTTCATTCTGCTATTCCATTCTGTTGAGGAGTAACACATGAAGACTCGTGAATTATCCCCTCTTGTTGAAAAAAATCAGCTAATGTATGATTGAAATAATCTCTTGCATTATCAGATCTAAACCTCTTAATTCCCACTCCGAATTGAGTCTTAATCATCCTAAAGAAAGTAAGAACAATATGGCTCACATCATATTTATTTTTCATAAGAAATACCCATGTTACTCTAGTACAATCATCAATAAATGATATAAACCATCATGCACCAGAAACATTAGGAGTGGTGGATGGACCCCAAACGTCACTGTGGACTAACTGAAATGGTGCTAGACTTCTACTATTGCTAATCGGAAAGTTGGTTCTCTTATGCTTTGCAAATTCGCAAATATCACAATGAAATTCCTCAATGGTTAACCTAGTAAATAAGGTTGGAAACATAATTTTTAGAATTCTGAAAGAGGCATGGCCTAACCTATAATGATGCAACCAAAATTTTCCCTTATGGCTAGATGATTCTTCAACTAAGTGGAGAGATGATTTTTCATGTTGGCTTGGCAGCTCAAGGTAGTAGAGACCATCTTGTTCCTTAGCACGTCCAATCCTCTTCCCCGAATCCTTGTCCTGAAATATGCAATAAGTATCAGAGAAAGTAGCTTGACAACACAGATCATGAGTGAGTTTTTGAATAGATATTAGATTTGTAGATAGTTTTGGGACATGTAGGACATTTCTTAAGATGAGTGACGAGCTTAATGGAACATCTCCTATGCCTGCTACTGTGGTTAAGGAGCCATCTGCTGTGGCAACTTTCCTACTGCTAGGACACGGGCTATAGGTTGTGAAAAGAGAAGATTGATAGGTCATGTGATCCGTTGCTCCTGAGTCTATAATCCAAGATGGTCTATCTGAGGCATTGAATCCAATGGAGAAAGGGAGCATACCTGAATATATCGTTGCATTTGTACCTGAATATATTGCTGCATTTGTACTTGACGATTTCCATTCCTCTTTTCCTTGGTTGCATTCTTCCTTTGATTGAGACTTTTCTTCATCTGGTTTTGTAGTAGTAGTCATATGAGAGTGACTGCTCTTCTGTTTGTTTCCATAATCTGCATTTGTTGGTTTACCATGTAGCTTCCAACATTTTTCCCTAGTATGTCGAGGTTTCTTACAATAGCTGCAAAACAGGTCGTCCTTATTGCCTTGATGCTGAGCATTATTTCTGACACTTCCATTTCTTGATATCATTGCTGATCCACTAGATACTTGCGTGTTAAGCATCACAGTCCGTCGACTTTCCTCAGCAATAACAACCGCTATGACTTCTTCAAGTGGTGGAAGTTTTTCCTTACAGAGTACTTGTACTTGGACTTGGTCAAAATTTGGGTCACCTTTTTTTGGTCCGTTTCTCAAGATGTGGCTTTGCTTCCCTTTCCCTTTTAGAAGGGTGCGAACTATTTGGGACCACTTGAAGTAGTTCTTGCTATTAAGCCGATTTGCAACTGGAATACTTGATAAGTCTCCTCCAGTTAGCTGAAACATAGTCGTCTCAGCTGAATGCCCTCCCGGTAGGTTGCTTGCATTGGACACCTCAGACATTTTTTAGTTAAGGGTAAAATAGAGATTGATAAAGAAGAATCGAACAACAAAAAAAATCTCAACAGAGATACTCTCAACTCTCAGCTATGGAGATAATAGAAGGGACTCTCAGCTATGAAGGCTGATGAGGTAGATACAGAAGGAATTCTCAGCTATGAAGGCTGATGATAACCAGGAGATCAGGGAAAGGACTCTCAGCTATGAGGGCTGATGAGATAGGTAAGAAAGTGGCTTCAAGAGCAACGATGGCTCTGATACCATGTAAAACAATAAGTGATGTTAAAGATGAAGCTGAACGTAGATTAGGAATTCAACTTATCCTGATGGAGAGAAATGCCCCCCCCTTTTTATACACCTAGACAGTTTCTATTTTTCAGGAAACTGAAAATAGAACCGTTACAATGTTGTATTTTAAATTTGAAATAAGGATATTTAATAATTAGTTGGACTAGTTACAGTTTTTCTGTAACTCATGTAACAAATTCAAAAAGTGTTCTTACAGGGTCAATTGTGAGTGATATCTCCCACATCCTATCATGTCATGCATTTAAAAATAGCTGCTTGCCCTATGCAATGCTAACCACTTGTGCATGTGATAGTATTGGAGTGAGTGTACAAGTATTTCACAAATGCGGACACTTGCATGGAGCGTAGAAGCCTAGTTGTAAAAATGAATAAGAGCAAAATTCTCTAATCTAATTACATTCTTGACATTGTGAAATAGATTAAAAGGTGATGTGTTAAAGATCGATCAGCACTATAAAGTGAAACTATTAAGGACATCAACATGGAGGAAAGATTGATGGAGGCATTGAAGATGAAATAGGAATGGTAGGCCTTAAATCTGGTTGCAATATAGGGTAAAGTATTAGAATGTATCCATTCACATCTTTGGAGGACCTAGGTAGTATCATGCTGTGCTAACCTAAGTATGAAGAATATGCAATAGAGAACCAGTGGATGATGAAAACACGTTTCACGTGCGCAGCATGTAATGTGATTTGCGAGAACTATGGTGATTGTTAGGTGGGTATGATCTAGCTGTCATACTGAAGTTTCCATCAAGAAGGTTGACCACATAAGTACCTGCATTTTACATGGAGAAATTTTATTGCAAAGTAGTCTTCAAAAAACAGAGACATGCAAAATGTTCCTATAGCATGACTAAATTGGGACCCTGGAGAGTTTCATTGGATTTGTCTGTGTAACCTTCAGTTAGGAACTGCTGCTGTCCCTTTGTCCAGTATAGTGCAAAATTGATTCTCTTAATATTGCATCATAACAATGCCCCAACTATCTAATTCTTACATGAGAAATTAGAGTTTCACATGCATTTTTTCTGGCGTTTTGGAAAAGGATTTGGGAGAGACAAAAAGCAAGGAAAACAACTTTGTTTCAATGGCTATTAGCTTACAAGGCTTTTACAGTGGGTGAAAGGGTAGGAAAACACAGCATCCCATGAATTGTGTGAGATGCAATCATTCATGTGAGTCTACCAAGCATTGTTTGTGGGATTTTCTACAGGCTCAACAAGTGTATTGTCCACTTTATTTACAGAGCTATGCGGGGTTTAGTTTCATTGGATTAGTCCACGTAACTCGGAATGGGGAACTGATTCCAATGAAACCCTGGAGAGTTTCATTGGATTAGTCTGCGTAACCTTCAATTGGGAACTGCTGCTGTCCCTTCGTCCAGTATAGTGTGAAATAGGGAAGATAGTGATCATGGCTGACTCCTTCAGAACTTTATACTATGGTTGTCACGCCGATGTAGATGAATAATGGGACAGTTAGTAGCCTTACAATTTGATTTGTATGGAAGGCAAGATGCAAGGAAGCTTTTGAGGGCAAAAAGGAATCGCCTATGGAGATGGTTGTGAAGATCTGTTTGGAAATCAGAAGACGGTCTTCAGATAAGACCATAAAAAGGGGTAGCCTTTCATAAAGTTTACAGACAACAATGTGGGGGGATATAATGGTGATAAGGTCTACCACAATGGTGATTTCCACCTTTTTCCTTTTTTAGCAGAGTGCAAGGATTGACTAAGTTGGTAAAAACCAAATTTTATATGTAGATTCCATGAACTGTAACTCGTGTCATGTACTCTGATCATCATTTTCGTTGAATTTTTACTAATAGAAAAGATTAAAAGAAAAAAAAAGACATACAAGCTGATATCTTTATCTGGTCCCATGAGTTAAAACTTGCTCAGAGCGTGATTATTTTCTATAAGAGGGGACAACATTTCAAGCTGTATGTTGTGCTCAGTCTTAAGGGACATTTAGGTCTTTTGAGTCCCTAGTCTTTCTTCATGTTGGTTTCTTCTTCCCGTTCT
>CAKZGI010000006.1 GCA_936914905.1 uncultured Trichormus sp.
CTATTTAATGAGGTACGCACCCTCTATTTCACAAATAATGAAACTCTCAATAGTAACTACAACTTGGATGCTGGCCTTGTTATTTTGTAGGGCAACACTTCAACAAGTTTCTTGCAATTGGAATTTCTATTATGCTTTCTTGTAATTTCTATGGAAAATCTCTTTACCATTAAGCATCTCATATCCTTGAACCAAAATAAATTGAAGTTTGTTGTCATTTCAAGTAAGAGTCTTCCTATTTGGGATGTAGCAAGTCTGACAACTTGTTATCAAGACACCATGAGAAAACTTGTCAGAAGGAGTTCGCAAATCAAAGGGAGATCTGATGGTCAAAGTGCTTGAATGGTCTTTGTATCTTTGGTAGTTCCTCGGAATTAAAAGTGAGGAATAAGCTAGCAACCATTCTTGCGTACATTGAATGTTAGACTGAACTGCACATATATACCCAATGGGGTTTTCTTGTAAAGTTGTTAGAATTATTAATTTGAAATTAGCGAGATAGAACGTAATTAGCTAAATCTTCCATCGTCGAACGTATTAACCAACATGGACGTGAGCAATATCATCCGTGCGGAGGCAATGACGCGGTGAACTTGAAGTGCTTTTTATTAGGACATCTTGACCTTTCCTAACTCACAAGTACTGTAGGATTGATTATGTGCGAGTATAGACTCCAATGCATGAGTATACTTGTGTGTTTATGTAACCCTCTAGGTTTGTGCCTCACTGACTCGATTATTCACCAGTCTTTGGAGACCGTTAGTTTTTGTGCCCAAGCTCAAGATAGTTTTGAGTTGTAACCTCCAACATCCTAACTGGGACTTATTTCACGGCTAATGATTTTTAAAACTACACTATGACTCCTTAGTTAGGTCTCACACCTCAAGCCTCAAATTGCATTAACATGGATGGTTCCAATGTACATACTGCTTTCGGTCTAATCAAATGTTGAACCCATTTAGGGAAGAAATGTCCATCTTTCATTTTGTTTGAAGATTATAGTAATAAGAAGGTTTCTTCTAGATTCACATGATTTTCAACTCGGTTTGATGTGTGTATGCAGGTTTCTCCCTCGTTGCCGCTTTCCATGTGTAATTTTTTAACGTAACAGAAGACAGTCTCCTGTAATGTTAACCGTGTGCTATTGGCTGCATTAATAATTAATCATAAGGATACAATCAAGTTGAAAATAATACTTTACAATCAGACATCTTTCCTTCCAAATCTTTTTTGTCAGTAGGATGTTGCTACTCTTGACATCCCGGTGAATGATCAATGAGCTACATCCATGATGCAAGTATGCAAGGCCTATAACGCAATTCAACATATTAATTTCCAGTTTTCGTCATGTCACAGCTTATATGCATACCATTGAAACATATTCAAATATGTGAGGAATCCAGTGTTCATCACCTTGGGCTGCATCCAACAAAATCTTTAATCTCTGTATCCATTTTAATGGAGGAAGCACTACTAGGGACTTGTTTCCTTTAAATATCATGCACACAAAGGGTCATGAATCATCTGATAGTGGTCACCGATCAGCGATAGCGCAGACGGACTCCGTACCAGCAACACCCGAGGACACCATGCTTCCGTTCTCTTTCACACAGGATGAATCACTTCAGCTCAATGCAGAGATAAGTGGTCACTTTGCCCTGTTTTATGTAGGGTAATAGGAGCAAGACCGAGTAGAGGAAAGGCGATAGGTCTAATTCAATCAACGATGGAGCATGGATGCTGCTGTGAAGATTGTAACTGAATTGGGAGTGGGAGGGGATCACATAGAATTGGAATGCTCTGATTCAGGGGGGCCAGCATGTTGGTAGAATCTTCAACGTTGGGAGGCCATGTCGATGGAAGCAACGTCGCGACTTCAAAGCCTGGAGGTGTGAATGCCGGCTTTCATGCATGGAATCCTTTATTTGATGGGGATACTATGTTGGCCTTGTTTTTATTGATCACAGCAAAAGGAACAATAGTAACGTAGGAGGATTACCCTTCAGAATGAGTCATAATACCCTCATTGTTAGGACTTCCAAAGGAAATACTTGGACCAAGATCGGATGGAATGTCTAATTTGGAATGGAAAATGGACTTTGTAGGTCTATCAAATCACTGTTTTTTATGGTCGCAACATGGGTCAGATGAGAATAGGTCGAAGAAGGAGACACAGGAAACTCCTCAAAGTCAAAAGCCTGATGTTGGTAATACCAACACAAGTGTGGTCCCATCACTCCAACGGTTGAGGGTGAAAGGCAAGCATGTGCTGTGATTGCTATCACGTACAAATGTAGATGCTAACAATAAACATGATTCTAGCTGTACTAAATACAATCCTCTTGGCAGGGATAGAGAGACTTAAGAAATTAAAATGAATGGACAATGCTATGCTCCCAATGTTGACAAACCTGCTTCTATAACTCTCATGGTTTCAAACACGGAAGCATCTAGAAGAGGCATGGCTGAAGAATCGAACTTGACAAACTGATAATGAGGATCTATTAGATGCATAACCAACGGCTCTTTATTGCTGCTGATGGTAATTGATCTTGTTCAACAACAGATGCTACACTTAGATGAAGACGTTGTACAAATACTTATATGTCGAGCAGTACAACTATAATGCAGGAAGAGAGAGATTGACCTATTTCTTTCTCCACAATAGATCATTCGGCTCCCTATGGGTATGACTTAATGAAACTCTTAGGGGTTGTAATGCTTAGCAATACCCACACAAACTAGAGCATGTGAATATTATTGTAAAGAAGTCAAATCATATATCAGAAGAGCAGTAGATTTTTCTTTTGGTCTTTCTGGAGATGATGAAGTTGACTAGAATGCTCATGAAGTGATGTCAGCCAAGCATTGCTTTTCGCTCATGTATAGATGGAGACAGACGTCCATAACACTATGCTTTAAAGGAATCATTTGCTTTTCGGTATCTATTTTCACATATGATTCATTACCGAAAGGGTGAAGGCTAAATCTTCTGAACATCATCATTGGAGACACTGGACTACAAGTAACAATAGTAGCATTACTTTTGGATGTATTTACACATCCCCTAGCCTTCACTGCATCTAGTCTCTAATCGCAAGGCCTCAGTAAGTCCAGTACAAACTTCAGTCATTGTCGGCCGTTTTCTACCCTCAAATTGAGTGCATGCCATGGCAGTCTCCGCATATGGAAGACACATTGTAAGTACCCATGTTTGGGTCTATAATCTCCTCTATCGCAACTTGCTCATAGTAATGTCTCGCCTACAACATGAATAATGTGGTTAACGTTCTGCAGAGCATTAGAGCATAATAATATCAATGGTCATTTTATATATGAAATGCTATAATTTGTCATTACCCATTCTATGACGTGAATGCAGCTTGAGCCTGCCGTAAGTTCCATGAGAGGAGGCTTCCCGGTTAGAGCCTCTAAGAGTACTATTCCAAAGCTATATATATCAATCTTCTCCGACAATATGAATGTTGATGCAAATCTGGGATGATAGTACCGGTTAACCATGAAAGAAAACCAAGTGATTTGTATTTCATCTTACAGGTAAGTGAAGAGGATATAGTAACATACTCGGGGTCCATGTAGCCCATACTCCCGATTATCTTCGTTGTCAATACATCATGTCCAGTATTGTTGGACCTCAGTTTGGATATTCCAAAATCTGACATCTTTCCTTCCAAAGCATTATTAATAAGAATGTTGCTACTCTTGACATCCCTGTGAATGATCAATGAGCTACATCCATGATGTAAGTACGCGAGGCCTACAACACAATTCTACAATAAATTAGACTGGATTTTCTGTCATGCAACAACTTATTTGCAATATAACATTGAAATGTATACTAATAAAAAGAACATACAGTGTTCATCCCTACCTTGGGCTGCATCCAGCAGAATCTTTAATCTCTGTCTCCATCTTTACGGAGGAAACTGTTGGGAATTGTTTCCTTTATAAATAATACACAACGAATCAGGAATTAGTTGATCTCATAAGAAAATCTTCAACTACCATGAACTGGGTAATCACTCAATTAGATTCATTAGGGACATTAGGAACCTCAATATAAAACAAGTCTAAACGCATGTGAAGGAGAATATTTTACCTAAAAGAGAATCGAACAACGATCCATTTGACATAAAATCATAGACAAGGACTAGCTTCTTCTCAGTGCAGTATCCTACCAATCCCACAAGATTCTTATGATGAACTCGTGAAAGAAGAGTAACCTATAGTTGATCAATCCACATGAAAGAAACAAGGTTAATATATATAAATATAGAATTTGAAGGATAAACAGGAGTTGTGCTACCTATTTGCTATTATAAATTCTGAGAAAGAAACAATTGACAATGGTACATGTATAATAATTTGATCTAGCAGTTCAATACTAAATTATTAGTAACATACCTCATTGAGGAATTCCTGCTCTCCTTGTTGCGATGCATCCGACAGTACTTTAATGGCAACGTCTGCACCATTGATGAGAGTGCCCTTGTACACGTACCCGAAGCCACCTTTACCGAGCATCGTCGAGAAATTACTGGTTGCCGTCACAATTTCCTGAAATGTGAAGGCATGGGCCACATTGGCAGCTTCAAGCAGCTTAGTTTGGCTTACAACTGTGGAGTAGACGTACATAAGGTGAAGTCAGTATGTGGAAATGTAACATGATAAATAATTTGGTAGCTGCTAAAAGGAAAGCTTGATCTTCTCCATCACGCATCTTACCATGAGGGTCTGTCAACTGACCATAGTGAGTGTTGGGGGTTGCATGTGCCTGGCTGTAACTAACATTGGCGGCATTTGGATTCGCCATGGCTTCATTTTTATGATCTTTTTTGCATTTCTTGCATACTATGAACACAACCACCGAGATCACTACAATAACAACTATGGCCCCTACAACCGACCCAATGATCAATGGAATACTAGCCGATGATGAGGAAGACTGTGTTGTCGATGCTGCCGAAGCGCATGTTGAGTTGCTAGAAAGGCATAGAAAGCTATTTCCATCGTATCTAAAATAGTGTACATATGAAACCGATGTCAGTTACATGGCAACATCAAAGATCAATAAGGCTACTTGTAGGAGTGGTAAAAAGGAGAAAAGGCAGTGAATACTTACATGAATGTGAGCTGGCCTGAGCTGGCCTTCTGCTGAAGTGCAAGTGGGATCTCCCCACTGAAGTTATTGTTCCGCAAATCTCTGCAGGAAGCATATGAAATTAATGTTACAATAGTCCAAAGGCATGATGCCAGTGTTGCAGATAATATAAACTGTTCATTGGTAGGACATCAGCTATGTGTCTGACTCACAGGACTGTTAATCGGGTCAAGGTTGCAAGTGATTCGGGAATGGGTCCACTCAACTTGTTGCTGTTCAGATTCCTGCACACAGAAACCAACAAATCAAAACATTAAAAGATCAAATGGATATTTTAAATGCTCAGATGTGTTTGGAGGAATCAATGCCAAATATTGAGCTGAGATCTGTGTTAAATATACTTCATCCTCAAATATAATGTATTTGCTACGTCGATTATGCTACTTACAAGACTTGGAGGTTCACAAGCTTGCTTAGATCTGCTGGAAGAGGCCCTTCCAGTGCATTTCCATCCAAAAATCTGCTCATCATTAAGCTCATCATTCAAACATTCAATGATCCAACAAAATAACTCATCCTTTCTCATTTGTAAGAGCAGTCCAGTACACAATCCTCGTAGCAATTTACTAAAACCTAATTAACAATTCTTGTTTCGATTGATAAGGATCCATCAATATATATATTTCATTCTCAAATCTCTAAGCTCAGTATGTACAAAACTTCACGTACAACACAAGCCATATCAGTTGAATGATGATGCCCAACCAACCCTTTGGGTAGGTTAGCTACATATGGGAAAGTTAATATCATGATATTCCTAGATGAATATCAAATTAGACTTGTGGACCAAATAACTGCGCGACCAGGAATACACTGCAGAAGCATGTATACCTATACATAGATTAATAAGGACCACTCAGGGAATTTCCGAACCCCTTGCAGGAGGTGTTTGTTCTCTGCTGCCATACTACATAATAAAAAATCTTCTTGATAACCAATGAAGAAATGAAAATGAGTGAGAAGGGTTTTCAATTTACAGGGTATGTTGAAAAAAAGGTACGAGTACATGTCGGCGTTTAAGAAGAAGAATTTGCTTCACGAAAAACATCTGGGCTATATGGATTCTCTACAGTGGCATAAACTGTAAAACAAGTTAGTGAGCATCCAAACCATAAAAAATTTGAGAGGCTATTATTTGTGCACAAACGAAAACAATATTAGCCTGGATGAAAAATTGCATGAAAAGTAAACAAAACACCATACTTACATCATTGCTCTTTACCTGTCCACCTAATTCCTCAAAACGTTAGCCATGGAAAATCTCACTAAAGCTGGACTTCTTCACATCTAGAGAAGTCCTGCACATGCAGTTTAAATCCACCACAAAAAAGAACTCATTA
>CAKZGI010000007.1 GCA_936914905.1 uncultured Trichormus sp.
GAAATTATGGAGGGAGAGGATAGAACAAGACCTAGAGAGGGCGGAATTAGGCTGGTTTAGAGTTATGGTTGAAGGAATGGTTGTCTTAACAAATACTCCTATGAGTATTTACTTACATTATGTTATGATTGTAAATATAGGCACAGTCCTTGTTGTTTTTTCATTTTGAATATCCTATCATTAGTTATTATCAATACCGCCCAAAGGCTACATTAATGCTCGAAGGCCACGCAAAGTTATGCACAAAGGGTAGATTTGGACCCGAAGGCCACACAAAGTTACGCACAAAGGGTAGATTTGGACCCAAAGGCAACTTATGCCCGAAGGCCAGAATTCACAACTCACACCCAAAGGCTAGATTTCGACTCCCTTCCCCCACCCCAATAGAATCTGATCTTTTTATTTTTTCCCTGAACAGCGCAACTTTTGGCAAAGCAACGAGACTATCTGGCAAAAAGTCGCGTTGTTCCAGAATCTAACGATCTCTCCTTTCCTGGTATAGAATGGGGTTTTCCTCTTCTTCGCAGCTATTCTGTTTCGGTTGGCAAAACTTGTAATTGTCTTATCGTTCCAGCAGGAGCTTCCCATGAACACACCATGTCTCCTACATCTCTTTTGTCCAACAATCTCCCATCGGGCTATTGCAGTTTCAGGGGGTTTCTATCCCTTAAGTATAGTATCATCATTCCAGTCATGGATGATGTAATTATCTAATTGGTGGCGGGAACAACCATAATGGTGGTGTTAAACACCACCTGGGCTTGGTATTTTCAAGCGTGAAAAAGGGCCCTTTCTTCCAGTAGGAAGTAAATTGAAGCCGTTGAAGCACTGCCGCATCTGTCTCGCCTTTAATGTCATCATATTGCCCTCTCAACGTATGTACCATCTGCATCCAGACATTCCTTACGATTTCCACGGGATGAACCGTAATATTATCAAACGCCTTGGAGCATCTAGCAGTCCAAAGAAACCACATTGTAGTGGTACTTAACAATTCCCATACCTCTTGCATTGTCTTCAACATATAGGGGATATCCATGTGACTTCTCTGTACCACCCCTAACCTTCCTCCTTGAATTTTAATAACCGTGTCATTCGGACTTGCCTCATATGCCCATATCATCGGTGTTAGTGTAGCCCATGCTACCATTCCCCAACAGAAACTCCCATCTGTAAACATAGAAGCTAAAATTCTACACACTCTTCTCCACACCTGTTGGGCGGCTTGACATTCCCAAAAGCAATGTTTCAATGTCTCCATTTGGCAACTACAATAAATGCACATAGTCGGTCCACCAGATCTTTCCAACCACTGGCCAACAGGTACTGCTCTATGTACCAGTAACCAGTGAAAGGCATTTATCTTCATATCTTGTTTCCTTGCCCATAGCTTCACCCAAAACTTGGATAGAAATTCTATTGTGATCCCTTGTTGTGTCCAAAATTGAGTAGCCCCTGGTGTAGTCCTACGTTGAGCTGTTAGAATGTGACGTCCAATCTTAACAGAATACTGAAAGAAACCACATTTTTTCCCGGAATGGTCAAATGGATCTTTCCACCAAAATTCCCCTGGATCCCACTGCAACCTGGTTAAAGGCTTCTTTTCAAAAATTCGCAATTTCCAATGTTCCTTGATTGCCTCAAGTTGTGGGTCAATGATCCACTTCGCTCCATCATAAGCAAGGACCCTTATTTTAGAGAATGTAGCATATTGCAAGACTTCTGATTGTATCAGCGACCTACTTATAACCCCATCCTCATCCAAAACGTAATCTTGGAAGGAACCATTAGCAAAATATCCCCTTACCCCCACCATTACTTGAAGTCTCGTAAATGCTCCTTCCCATCTTGAAGGATTAAATGACCATATCGTAGAAGACAAATGCCCTAACACCGCCTGCACTTGGTCACACATAATCTGTCCCCCTCTCAAGGAGGTCAATAATTCCGATCTTACATTTGTAGGCAAGGCAAAAAAGGACTTCCAAGCATCAACTGAAGCCCCTGGCCCTGCATCAAACTTGGCCCAATCTAATCTCCTCCGGGATCCCAGCATGTGCCCTGATGGCAAGCGCATATTTGGATTCCACACTAAATGTTGTCGCAAATATTCCTCCTCACATGTTGGGGCATCATATCCCAATCCTTGATGTACATGTTCCCATGCTCTCAGAATACCATTAAAAAATTTGTCTTCCCAATGCCTAGTCATAACATATCTCTTGTCCGGTATAAATATCCATCTTATACTATCGCTCCATAAACCACCCATTGGCGGAGCACAACGATACAATCTTTGTTTAAGTAACTGTTTCCAAGGGGCATTTCCTGGTAACAGACCACGAACTATAAATTTTGTTAACAATGCCATGCACTGATCCATAGGATCAATAATCCCTAGACCGCCATGTATCTTGGGCGCAATTAACGTAGACCAGGCCACCTTCGCTCTTATATGACATCTATCCTCCCCTGCCCATATAAAATTCCTCACCAATCTTCTGATTTGACCAATGCACGATTTTGAGAAGAGCCAGGATGATGCAATATACCACACTGTAGCAAGCAGCACATGATTGGCTACTACTACTCTACCAGCTAAAGATAACTTAGCATGACCCCACAAGAATAACTTCTTCCTCAAAGTTAATAGCAGTGGTGCAACATGTAATTCCGGAGCTAAATCAATCCCCACCTGCACTCCAAGATATCTAACAGCGACTCCTTTTTGAGTCCACTCAAAATTTGGATGCGGTGTCCATCTAGGCGGTGGTTCATTGCTGACCCAAAATGCCACCGTCTTTTCCCAATTAAGTTTAGCTCCTGAAGCTGTACAAAATTGTAACAAAGCCCATTCTACTTGTTGCAAGTTGGTTAACATTCCATCCACATATAACGCGGTATCATCAGCCAATTCCGAATCCAATATATCTTGTCCATTTAAGGGCATCGCCAAACCACGCAAACCTGTCGACTGTGCCGTTAAAAATAAATGCATTGCTTCCGAAAACAAAAGAAACAGGAATGGGGCAAGCGGGCATCCTTGACGGACGGATCTAGTAATGTTAAATCTAGATCCCACTCCACCTGCCAACAATACCTGACTCTGTGCATTCCTATATAAGCAAGAGATGCCCTTAATCCATGGTATACCAAAGCCCATGCGATACATCGTACCTTCCAAAAAATTCCAGTCAACCCTATCATATGCTTTCTCAAAATCAAGCAACAATACTGCTAAGTGTTGTTTGTTTTTCGTAGCTGCTGCGGTAGCTTCCCAAAATGTGAAGATATTATCCATAATACTTCTTTCCCGCATGAATCCGGTCTGCGATACATGGATTATATTGGGTAGCAACTCTTGTAGTCGAGAACTAAGCAGCTTAGCAAATATTTTATAACTGGTATTCAATAGGGTGATAGGCCTCCATTTACGAATATCTTCTGAAACCCCTTCTGCCTTAGGTATAAGATAAATGAGCCCCTCGGATACCGACATAGGCATCTCTCCACATTCAAACATATGTTGGAAGGCAGCTGTTAAGTCGTCCTTCAATATCTCCCAGTATTTCTTGTAAAATCTAGGAGTAAGTCCATCTACTCCTGGGCAACTATTGTCCGACAGAGAATGCAAAGCTTTGTGAACCTCCAATTCCGTAATAGGTACCACCAATGATTCTTGCATTGCCCGGGTAACTTTGGGCTGAATTTCAGCCCACACCATCGTTCTTTTCTGTCTAATCTCCTCCGACATAGGTTCTTCTGACAAAAGGTCAACATAAAACTTCGTGGCAATTTCCCTCACACCATTTGGATCGGTTTCCAATTCACCGTTTTCATTCCGCATACAACAAGTTATATTAGACTTCTGTTTTGGATTTTTTACCTTAAAAAATTGGCTTGTACATCTCGAAGCAAAGTTGTGATAGTGAAATTGACTACGATAGTCTTCCATATGTTGAACTTGTTTACGGGCTTCTTCAAGGTGCATTGCTACCCATGCACACTGTGGTCTAACTTGTTGCAATCTTTGCAATGATATAAGCGAAGCACGAAACAAGTTTTTCTTCCTCCTATAACGTTGAAAGCGCAGTTTAGATTCTGCCATAAAGAATTCCCTAGTTTTTTCTAGAAACATAACAAATTGATTCACTACATCATCCCTGTCATCACCAAATTGATTCCATATGTTTTCTACATCTGGTCTAAGAGATTCTTCCCTTATTAACGCATCAGGGATCCGTATATGCAATTCCTTTTTGTGTCTATCTTCCAAAATATCTAAGCAAATTGGTGCATGATCTGAAAATGTCATACCTGGCATAATACCAATCATCCCTCCCATATTTTGAAAGTAATCTGATAGGTAAAACCTATCTAACCGAGACACATTAACTCCCCCATATCGTCTATCCGAGCGAGAGAATAGTAGGGAAGAGGACATTTGCATAAATGATTGAGATTGCCAAGCATCCAATAATCTAAGTTTAAAACAAAATCTTTCCCAGGCTGCAAGTTCTTGCCCATGTATAGTGATGTGCCCACCACCCACTCTATCAGTTAAATTCTCAATCATATTAAAATCTCCAGCAATACACCAATTTTCCAAATTTGGCAATACATTATTTAAATAAGACCAGAATTCAATCCTTTCTGAAATCTGATTTGGGGCATAAATGTTTAAACATCCAAATTCAATATCCTTTCTTTTGAAAATCACATATTGTGCACGACCAGGAATCACCTCTACATATTGTATACTCTCATCTTTCCATTTTTCATTGATTGATATACAAACATCTGTATTTGAACCATATGGCCCAATTCCAGGTGGCCAATATGTAACCCATTTACCTTGCAAAATTGAACCATAAGAGGCAATTCTATAACGATTCAAATGATGCTCTTGCAAAAGTAAAACATCAATCGGAGTTCCTACAAGCGCAGTTTGCACAAATGGCCTCCTAGGCCTTGCACATTCCATGATACAAATTTCATCTACACCATTTGCAGTGAGGGCTCCTCAGTGTTACTTACCATTTCCGTCCTCCTTATCTTAGGTAGGAATTGTTCCAAGTGACTAGTTTCAGCATCCATTTCTAGTATTTCCTTACATAAGAGCCACCAAAAATATAGCCCGTTAGCTTTCATATGTGTATCACTATCGTTATCACCATGGATGCATACATAATTTGTTACTTCCAACATCTAAACTTGGCTTGTGATAAGCATATGCCTTATACCATCTTTATCCAACTTTGGCCTACAACGTATTTGCATATTCGGCCATTCTCGACCAATTTCTTCCGCTAACATCTCAGCCCCCATACATTGAGCAAAGAGAACCACTTGCTCTTTAAGCATTCCAAGAGAATCTAATATACCCCAATCAAAATCTTGGGGACCACTAAACATGAACGAGAATCCCCCTTGATACATTATTGGTCCACTTTGCATTGTAGGGTTACATAGAAAATGGACCCGAATAGGAGTTGGTTTATGATTGTCGTTAATTTGGAAGTGCTTGGTGAATTCGTGAGGAAAAGTGCTAGTCCTATATTGTATTGGCTTTAGCTTCGATAACTTACGATTCCTAACACCCACTTCTCTAATGGTTGGATTGCAAGCTTGCTTCTCCCTCCATGATCTAAATGATCGCTTTTTTGGCCTCCTATTAGTCTTGATATTTCCGTTCAAAATTGGCATCTCGGAAATTTTGAATTCTGATGGCTGAAATATATTCTTCGAAACCTTGAAGGGGTTGTTCTCCGATATTTCACTTCAACCACCTTTGCAACATTTGAAGTTTCCATGCATGATTTGTCATGCAAATCATTCCGATTTTTCTGGACTTGCTCTTCACAAGAATTATCCACCATTGGCCTATTCACAATATGTGCATCATTCTTGCAAATCTCTTTGCCTCTCCCGATCATTTCCGTATCATCCCGTAATACATCACATCTCTTGGTAAGTAGTGGGAAATTCAGCTGATTAGTTGGAAATTCTTGATCTACAACAAGAGATTTTTTATTTCCAACAACACGCCATTCTCCTCCATTTGAATCGACATTGTCTGAGATGGCACAAAATTCTTACCATATTTATCTAGATTCACATGAACATTATTGCTCTTATTCTCCCTATTTTTCCTCACCTCACAATTTTGCACAAAATGACCAATTTGTTTGTAGTTGTTCCACCACTAACTCTATAGTTGAGGCCACTAGAAAAAGTGATGCCAATATTCACTACCAAATATGATCATATCCAAGAGGTATATGAAGACCCAATTTGAATTGTTCTAAAGGCTAGGATTTGCTTGTCTAACTCTAAAATAATATACTCCACAATTACCAAGCTAGCCCATACCATTAGCTTCAACTCTAGTTTGAGGGCATCATTGGCTTCATTTGGAGATATCTAGATATTGGACCATAATAGAATATGAACGTGCTCGTTTCTATTAA
>CAKZGI010000008.1 GCA_936914905.1 uncultured Trichormus sp.
TATATTCGTGACCGCATTTGTAAGGTTGGGAATATTCCCTGTTTGGCGACTATTTCTTACGAAAAATCTGCGCTCAATCCTTTTGGTTGCTCATGGATGCCTGAATAACTTCTTCCCCCGAATACTTCGGGGGATACACTCAACTAATGGTTTAATTCCTTGTGGTGGAACTTTGGTATGGTATGTATGAGCATCATAAACATAAGTATTTTTCTCAGCACTAATATCCTTTGCAAACTGTGATTTTACTTGTTTAGAAAAAATTTTAATATAAATAATGTCTCCAAAATGAGGAAAATGAGGGTTTAACTCAAAGCTAAAAGAGGCATCATGATTAGCTTTAGTAAGCTCTAGCTTTATCTGAATATTATATATTCTCAATATTAGAGTTATCGAAAAATTTATTGTATAGTGTCTCTGTACCAACTAGCAAGGATTTTAGTATTATTCCTATCCTGGAAACTAGTTATCATATAAAAGCCAGATATAAAGAACCAATAGGAGCTAAGCGATGGCTTTGTCCGCCGCAGACACTGCTGAGCTCCTCATATATATCTCTGATTGCTTTGCTAACTATGGTGCAGATTCTAAACGCGCAATTGAAGCTTGGGATATAGTAGATGAACTCGAAGCAGAAGCCACTTTTTATGGTGTACCAACACCAGGGAAATCTGCTAGAAAGATGTCTTCTGAAAATCTACAACCAGTGGTTGTTGGATAATAGCTTTACTAGCTTATACCTTTTCTCTGTAAGGGGATAGATAAAATTTCTCTTAGAGGATGTTTTAAAAGTCCTTGGTTATGTATCCAGCACTTGTAGATCCGACCTTTTTTAGCGGGTTGGGGGGATCTAATCTGTGGTAACAAAACAGAGAATTGGTATGACTATTGTTCATTCACTACTGCTAGTTTTTCAGAATTTAAATAGTATTTTTCAATATGGTGGGCTTTGCTCACCATTATGTTTTTAGTTGTTCTCTCACCAATAATTATGAGTCACGCAAGCAAGGTAAATTTGAGTGCAGCAACTAGCTAATGGCTAATGGTAAATGGTTACGATGCTGAAGACTTAAATCAGCCGGGTAGAAATGGTGATACAGCTTTAATGAAAGCCACCAGAGAGGGCATTTTGCCAGTGGTCAGAGAACTTATACATGCGGATGTAGATATCAATGGCACAAACAATGATCACAATAATACTTTGTGATTTGCTTGTTTTGGCAATCACTACGATTTAATCAATTTATTGCTAGATGCCAAGATTTATATTATCAATTAAAATGATAATAGTGCAACTGTCCTGATGTATGGTGCATCGGCTGGAAAGACAGAAGTAGTGAGATTGCTATTACAAAATCATCCTAACATGAATTTACAAAATTTGGACGATTATAAAGCAATTGACTTCGCTAGCAATATAGAAGTTTTAAGGTTGCGTAAAAATGCCACAAAGTAAGCTTTCTGGTCAGGGCTATTATGAGGCTACCAAGCATTCTTATCTATCGGTACAGATGAATCCAAATCATGTGGACGGGTCAACTCAACCCCGCGCCTTTAAAGTTCATCCAAAATTTTATCGGCGTGTGAAATTAAATTGCAATAATCCCACTCATGCTTTTATCAGGTTAACAAGCGCCATCACTTTTGAAAAAATTTACAAAGGTGAAACCTATCAATTATAGGTAAATCAATCCGTAGGGGCATTATATCCAACAGAAATTTATGTTCAGATTCGTGGTGTTGAAGGATTTATAGACGGCATCTACTATCTGGAAGTTGAGAATAATTCTCTGACATTGATCTATGAATTAATTGATGATGGATTAGAAAATTATGTGATGCCAAATAAATGTATAAATGGCTTCATTTTTTTAGTTAGTTGTGTTTATTATAGGTCTAGCTGGAAATATCAAGACAGGAGCATTAGATATTGCTTATTGGATAGCAGACACTATTTAGCGGCTATTCCAGCTTCAGCATATCTTCATGAAAAAAATATCCAATGAATCTTTGACTTTTATAAACTCTCTCTCAATACTGATTTATTATTTGAGAATAAGGAGTTTATTAGTAGTTGTATGATATCGGAAGAGGAGCAAGAAAAGCCAGTCAGACCCTTAAGATTACCCATTCCTTTCGTCTCTCATACTGACTATTTTCAAGCTAATCAATTCCTAGAAGATGCCTATCAAGCAACATCCCTGCAACCCAGTCACCAGCAACAACTAGAACATCCTCAATTTAATTTTGATCGAGAACAGTTTTCTGAGAACGTTTGGAATAGGCGTTCTATTCGACGTTTCCTAAAAAAGTCTATTTCCCAGGAAATCTATTGGCAAATTTTGCAGGATGTTCAGCAACCCATCCCAACTGAAAATATTGAGGAAATAGAAATTTATTCGGTGGTGCATCGTGTCTAAGGAATTTTACCTGGTTTATATCAAGGTAGAAATTTGATTAAGGCAGGTGACTTTAGAGAAAAATCGGTTATTTGTGTATTAATCAAGCACTGGCTAGAGATGGCGCTGTAACTCTGTTTTTGCGTCCGATTATTTGAGTTATCAAACTGCTATGCAAATAGCTGGTTTTATCGGGCAGAGAGTGTATCTATTTAGACATTATTGGGGAATAGATTATAGCGGTATTGGTGCTTTTTATGATGATTAAGCCCAAGAGTTTCTAGGAACCAATAAGGATGTGCTTTATGTAATGACAATTGGTAAGTAAAATAGGAAAATCAAGAGAAATGGTCAGAAGAGAATCAGAATTTAATGCTGATGATAAGCACCCTATGCAAGCAACATCAGCGGATATTATCTTGCGACAACAACTAGAGTATTCTATTAGTCGATACTTTTATGAAGGATGCGATCGCACAATTCAAAATCTGTTGTCTCATTGTCGTTGGTATGTGACAACCCATGCTAGTGCTATGACATTAGTAATCGAATGTCCAGACCAAGTAACAAACTGGCGAATTTTGCAAAAAATCGTGCCAATGGGAAATGTACTCTACAGCATTGTCAGCAGTGCAAAAATCCGCGTTTGTCCCCCAGAAGCTAATGCTGTACCATTTGAAATGAGGGTAGATGAACTCTCAGTTCACCGCGACTGGGCTTAGTTGGATTTTGGATTTTGGATTTTGGATTTTAGATTATTAATTAAGCTATAACATTCTGGCTAATAAGTGTGATTAGTTCTGCAAAAACTAAATCAGCCGAATGTTGGACAACAAGACTTAAATCTAGTCCGAAAGCAAGATTTTCAGCCTCAATTAAATAAACTGTCACATCTTGAGGAAAATCATCCTTAAAGATTTTTCTCCCCGCAGCTAAAGCATGATCCCAACGAAAATCATGGAGGTTATAACTAGGTTCTGGTAATGCTTCTAATTCTTTACCTGGGACTTTAAATATAGCACCTGGCTCAGAATCTGTGCAACTGGCATCAAGAATAATTAATCTTTTACTTCCTCTCGCTTGAAACATCACTTCCATACCCGCAGTACCACAATCAAAAACGCGGACATTGGGGTGTTGATTTTGGGCGAGATATTGCTGTAAACGTTGGGCAATGATTACGCCTACAGCATCGTCATTACGATTGAGATTTCCACAACCAATGATAGTTAGCATGGGTTATTGTTAATAACATAAAACTTCCTCTTAGATCCCCGACTTTTTAGAGAATGCTAAAATCCTTTCCAGGAATAATTGAGGATTGCTATACTAAATATAGTAGTCATAAATCATGCACGAAAATCTTTATTCTCTCTGCGTTTGGCGTGATTAGTTCAAGAACAGATATTTCACCCATCAGACAGAATTCTATTATGTTAGTATTGCGTGATACAGAAATTAAAGGGAGAGGTATATTTGCTCATCAAGATTTTGCTAAAGGCGAATTAATTGAAACAGCCCCTGTAATTGTTATCCCTAAACAACAAGTTAAATTAATTGTCAAAACTCTTTTATTAAATTATTATTTTGCTTGGCATGGAGAAAGTGGAGCAATAGCTTTATGTTTCGCTTCTCTTTTCAATCATTCTTATCATCCCAATGCCCTTCATATTGAAAAAATTGCTAAAAGTGTAATTGAAATTATTGCTCATCAAGACATTAGGAAAGGACAAGAAATTACTATTAACTATAACGGGCAGGTTGATGATCAATCGCCTGTATGGTTTGATGTGGTGGAATAATGCTCATGCAGAGGCGCAAAAAGGAGTAGGTAACTTCCGACTTAGGTTTTGCTCAAAAAGTAGTTTCAACCGTCACCTACCACAGCAATTATTAGAGGACTAGTACAGTACGGCGTAAATAAACCAACAGTTCCAAATCTCTGAAAAGATCACGCCGTATACATTTTGAATTTTGTTTTTGAATTTTGTTGGCGCAGCCTGCTGGAAGCACTATTTTGTTAGCGTAGGTCTTCTGAAAGAAGCATTTTGAATTCACGGCGGTACTAGTATTTGATAGGGGTAGATTCGGCTTATTGATGCTAAAAACCAGGTTGTAGCTTTTTTTTAGTTGTGGTTTTTAGCCAGAATCACTTTAACCGCATTTCCAGATTTAGCAAATAGATACAAACACCCCAAAACAAAAATCCTCCCGGTTCATTGTGACAAAATATGTACTCTACTTATGTAGAGATCATAACTTGTGGTTTTCATACCCATTCCCCTGATACTATAGAGGGGGTTATCTGCTGTTTTTTAAGAGATGATTGACCGAAAAAACTATGTAACTCAGACAACAATTGAGATTTCATGACCTAATATTGTCATTGGCAAGGTTTAACTGATTTATGAATAGTCCTAAATATTTTATACTAGAACCAGAGAATATTTACTATTGGACTTTGTATTCTTAGTTACTAATGTCCTTGAGTCATTTTTAACTCGTGTCAGTTAATAAAGTGTCACTCTCCACACTAGCTATTTAGTGTTAAAAGAGATATCCTTATCTAATGCAAGGAGTGATACCACTTCACCTCATGTTTGTTACAGGTTATCCTAGCAGTGCTTCCCCTAATGGCAGTGTAGAGGATTGCAAATGTTACATCACACAGTGAGATGGTATAGAGTTATACGGGGAGGCGCTTGAGTCAGAAAAACTACTCAGGCGCTTTTTCGTGTATAAATAAGGACTTTTTTATTGTTATAAATATAAATTTTTGAGTTTTTAATAGCACTGCTAATCTTGGGAAAATACGCTATAGATAGCGGATTGGCTGTTTCTGTGGTGAAATAATAAATAGAAATAACTGTTTTTTGGCACAGCCAGTGAAAATGGATGCTGAAGATATTAAACGGCGCTATGCCGCAGGTGAGAGGTATTTTCCATCTGCTCAGTTAAGT
Source organism: uncultured Trichormus sp. (assembly GCA_936914905.1). Classification (GTDB taxonomy): domain Bacteria; phylum Cyanobacteriota; class Cyanobacteriia; order Cyanobacteriales; family Nostocaceae; genus Trichormus_B. The sequence continues at coordinate 5,360 of CAKZGI010000008.1, forward strand.
GGAGTTAAGTTGATTGAAGCCTATTTACCAGGAATCAATCTTTGGGGAGCAGATTTAGGTGAAGCTAATCTTGCTAAGTCTAAACTCTGGGGAGCAGATTTGAGTAAAGCTAATTTGGCTAAGGCCAATTTGACTAGGGCTAATTTGTCTGGTGTTAATCTGTGTGAGGCTAATCTCCGAGGCGCTAGGCTGCATTACACCAAGTTGTATGGTGCGAATTTGACTGGAGCTTCTTATGATGACAGCACACGCTTTTCTAGAGGTTTCGACCCTGTTAGTCATAATATGCGGAAGTTTTAATAAAGTTTTTTCGTGAGGAGTAGGGGCGAAGCATTGGGAAAATAACCTTTGGTAAAAACCTATAATTGATTGCCCAAATGCTTCTTCCTTACATGAGTCGGAAGGGGTATTTACTAAATACTGAAGAGCCACAAATTTTTAATTCATGGATCATCAAATTAGTTGGTGTTTCAATCCCTATTAGGGATTATTTGAAATTTCAACCAGTTCAGTACGAGATAGTAATCGGTTTCAAGGTTTCAATCCCTATTAGGGATTATTTGAAATTTCAACCTGATTAGATTACTTATGTTTCCCATGACTTCGTCGTTTCAATCCCTAATAGGGATTATTTGAAATTCCAACTTCTATATGTAAGTGCAACAGCATTACACACGCCACGTTTCCATCTCTAATAGGGATTATTTGAAATTTCAACATTATGCGGCAGCCCCAAAGCCTATATATGTAGTTTTCAAGGTTCGATTGCACGGATGGTCTTATGATAGTCCATTCCAGAAAATGTGTCAAGGGTGAAAAACGCTGAAACCCAGTCTGTGTAAGGTGCCCAAGTGTATCATAAAACAAAATAGCTTCAAATCCTTGTCCAGATAGAGATTCAGACATTTTTTTCAGCACCTGATTTTTTACACCCACCGACCCGCGCAAAAATTCCGAAAATAGGGAACAGAACAATTCAAAATTAAAAAAATTTTGGGAGCATCCACTATTGGAAGAGACACAATTTTTAGGAGAATATAGTGTGGATTAGCAACCATGAACCAGGAGAAAAAAGAACGGCTCAAAGCCTGCTTAGAAGAATTGCCAACATTGTTAGACAAAA
>CAKZGI010000009.1 GCA_936914905.1 uncultured Trichormus sp.
TGATTAGTTTCTTGAAGTGACGGAGTAGATGTGCCTGACATTTATCTTGAGCTTTGACCGGATCACCCTTATAAGCAGTAAAGTCATTAGAACTGAGTACACCAGAGTAACTATAACCCAAAATAGATTCTAATTCAGCAGGAGAAGGAGTATCAGGGCCATGAAATAAAGCGAAGTCACTTTTTGATAAACTATTTGATGAACTATTTATTTCAAGGAGATCAAGGCTATACTATCATTTATATGTTTTCTGCTTTACGAGCAGCAGAGTTAGAATTTATTAGTATGGTGAATTAGCGACAATGGGATTTAATCAGCTTATTTCAAGAACCTGATAATTTACCTCCTTTTCTGTCCATGAGTTTACCAGAAATGTCTGTTGAAGAACAGCTATAGTTATTTGAATTACTACATCAGTTATTTGAATTACTACATCCCATGTACAGACTACTGGATTTTTGGTGTCCAAACCCCCAAGCAAAAGGGAATTCTGTACCTATTTCTGAGTGGGATAATTTAATGTATTTACATCCACAATTTAATAACTTAACTTCTAACAAATATATTAATCAATGCTTAAGTAACGGTAGGATTTTTCCCATGTTTAAAAATGTCACATTGGACAAGGAAAGTATCTATAAAGTATCTATATAGTGCTATATAGATAGTGCTATGGCTCTGTGCTTACTTCCTCAATTTGAGAAACCATACTTAGAAAACATACTTAATGATGGACTTAGTGGAGTATTGGCAACAACGTAGACCTATTGATAGGCTAACTGGAGAACCTATATGAAACAGTCAAGTATTTTAACTAGTGAAAGCAACCCTATCAAAGCTAGAAGGTTTTGACTGCATTATACTGCATTATGTTGTAAAAGCTATCTTCTCATCTCTAAGTAGGTAGACACAAATAAATATGACTACGTTATATAAATATAACTACGTAACAAAATGTAAATTAATTGAAACCCTTGGGATTACTTCATTCCGCTTTGCTTTATTCGCCATCACATAGTTTAAATTTTTCCGTCCACCTAACTTAGAGATGAGAATATACAGCAGATGTGAGCTAAATCAGGTAAACAAAAAAAATCTTAACCCTTGTAGTAGAGACGTTGCATGCAACGTCTCTACTGTATTTTACAAAAAAATAATCTGCTGTACATAAACCAGGATTGACTAGAGTCGAGTAATAGCAAGGTTTTACGCATTATACACCAGGGCAAGGAGAAAATTTTTTCCATGGGGTGATATGAAACTGATCAGAAGTGGGTAAGTTATTTCCATGAAGGAAGGAAACAAACAACACATCAACCCAAGAAAAACTACTATGAAAACCGAACTGAAACTAAAATTTTTACAACACCTCCTAGGTAAAAAGAAAGATGATCAAGGTTTCACCCTGATTGAATTGTTAGTTGTAATCATCATCATCGGTATTCTGTCCGCTATTGCGTTACCCTCCTTCTTGAACCAAGCGAAGAAAGCTAAACAGTCTGAATCTAAGACCTACGTTGGTTCTATGAACAGAGGTCAGCAAGCATACATGACAGAAAACGATTCCTTTACTAGCAGTATTGATGCTATGGGTATTGGTATTTCCACCCAGACAGCTAATTATATATTCTATGCTAACGCTGGTACTGGAGCTGGTACAGAGGCTTATGCTGTTAACTATTCAGTTGTAACAACTACAGGAAGTGGACTGAAAAACTACGGTGGTAATGTTTATTTGAAATCAATCGGTGCTAACTCTGAGTTAACGAGCGTAGCCTACCTCTGTGAAACTAAGGACGTGGAAGCTAATGGTAGTATAGCCGTTGGTACAACTGGCACAACTTGTACTAACAGCGGTAAACTAATTAAGTAATTAATAAATTGTTATTCTTACTAAATCAAGGGTAAGAAATAGAAATCATACTTAACCCTCCATGTTTTACATAGCTTGACATAGAGGGTTTATGTTTTTTATTACGAAATAAAATATAGGTTTAAAAATCTTATGATTCCAGATAATTTGCAAGAACAAGCACAAAGATATCTGATAGATGAAAATTACAATTCAGGTATCAAAGTTTACGAAGAAGCAATAGAAAGAGAACCTAGTATTAAGAGTTATTATTGGTATTTAGGATTACTTTTATTATTAAATAATCAGGAAACCGAGGCACAAATTACTTGGTTTACTGCCTTATCAGAATCAGAAGAAATAGATTTTGATACGCAAGAATTATTAGAAATTTTAGATCAAGAAGCCAAGCGTCGCATTACAGTTGAAGATTATCATGTTGCTTGGGTAATCCGTCAGCATATCAAGGAAATTGTATCTGAAGATATTAATAACTTACTGCATCTTGTTTCCATTGTAATTAGTTTAGAGACATTCAATCATGATATTGCAGGGTTATTAGAATCAGTCCGTCATTCTTTACGTATTACCACAGATAAATGTGATACCAATTTATTGGTAGATGTTATAAAAACAATCTTAGTGTATACAAATACAGGGAGAGCAGCAATTAATTCAGTTTTTGATTTTATTAAAGTTTGCTTACAGAGCTATTCAGATAGTTCTTTAATGATTATTATTGAAACTGTAATGACCCAATGCATCAAATTATCAGCTTTTTATAGAAGACCCGATTTAGCAACACAATTTGCAGAACTTTGTTTGGAACGAGTCCCCAAAAGTTACCATCTTCAACATAGAGAGATTTTAACACTGATATCATACTTTTATCAAGACAATCAACAATATGATAAAGGTATAGAAAGTGCCAAACTATGTTATGAACTAGGAGGTTCTGTTGCAGAAAAAATTTGTGCTAACCATGTTGTTCTCAGAGGATTCATGACTTCTGGTAGTTACTGGAAAGAAGCTTATGATCGTTTGCAAGGGCAGATTGTATTAACTGAACAGTTAGTAAAAACCCAACCTGATGTTGCTCACATAATAGATATTACCAGGTTATCGAATGCGTTGTCTTTTCTTCCCTATTTTGAGGATAAACCTGAAAGAAACCACATACTTCAACATCAGATATCTAGTTTTTGCCAATCTCATTTTATTAAGCAACATACAGATATAGTAGAACAAAATTATAAAAACTTTCATTTACGGCGACAGAATTTCACCCTCAATAAAGGAATGTTGAAGATTGGTTATATTTCCCATTGTTTTAAGCGACATTCTGTTTCTTGGTTATGCAGATGGATTTTTAAATATCATAACCAAGAAAAATTTAAAATACATTGTTACTCTTATGATGGTTCTGAAGGAATAGATAGCTTTACCCAGAGGTACTTTGTTGATAAATCTTATAAGTTCTATAAATTTGGACTTCGTCAAACTTATAATCTTTCGAGTCAAATTCAAGAAGATGAAATTGATATCTTAGTTGATTTAGATAGTTTAACTTTAGATCAAGCCTGTGAATTATTATCAATCAAATCTGCTCCCATACAGGCAACTTGGCTGGGTTGGGATAGTTCAGGCTTACCATCAATTGATTATTTTATTGCTGATCCTTATGTTTTACCAGAGTCAGCACAGGATTATTATAGTGAAACTATTTGGAGATTACCACAAACATATATAGCGGTTGATGGATTTGAGATAGATGTACCTGATTTACGACGGGAAGATTTAGATATTCCCAGAGATGCCATTATTTATTTCATGACTCAAAAGGGATATAAAAGGCATCGCCCCCATTTACGTTTACAGATGAAAATTATCAAAGAAGTACCTAATAGTTATTTGCTGATTAAAGGGGATGCTGACGCAGAAGCAAGTAAGGTATTTTTTGAAGAGATTGCACAGGAAGAAGGTGTAGATTTTAATCGGATAAAATTTTTGGCTTATGCTCGTAGTGAAGCTGTCCATCGAGCTAATTTACAAGTTGCCGATGTGGTTTTAGATACCTATCCCTATAATGGAGCAACAACAACATTAGAAACCCTTTGGATGGGTGTTCCTTTGGTAACAAGAGTTGGGGAACAATTTTCTGCACGTAATAGCTATGGGATGATGATTAATGCTGCTATTACAGAAGGTATTGCTTGGACTGATGATGAGTATGTAGAATGGGGTGTCCGTTTGGGTAAGGATGAGAAATTACGACAACAAATCTCTTGGAAGTTGCGTCAGTCCAGACATACAGCACCGCTATGGAATGCCAAGCAGTTTACCCTTGATATGGAAACAGCTTATGAGCAGATGTGGCAAAGGTATATTGATAGTTAGTTATTGAGTTGATTAATTTTATGACAATTGGTAAACCTAATTTAAAAATCATTGTAGATGGAGTGTTTTTCCAACTTCATATTTTGGGCGTAGCTAGAGTATGGATGGAATTACTCAAGGCATGGATTAAAAGCGGATCTGCTGAAAACATAATTGTTTTAGATCGTCAGGGAAGTGGATTTAATTTTCCTCCAGATGCTGTTTTTCATCCATTGGGGACAATGCCAAGATTACCAGGATTAAAGTATAGGTTGATTCCTAGTTATAGTTATGAAAATACTCAAGCTGATATGCAAATGTTACAACAAATTTGTGATGAAGAAAATGCTGATTTATTTGTTTCTACCTACTATACAAGACCTATTAATACTCCCAGTGTTTTAATGCTTCATGATATGATTCCTGAAATTGAGGGTTTGGATGAACCTCAATGGATGCAGAAACATGAATGTATTGGATCTGCCTGTGCATATATAGCAGTTTCTCAAAATACAGCTAAAGATTTTTTCCATTTCTTTCCAGAAATTGATCACGTTTTAGTTAAGGTGATTTATAACGGTGTAGATCATCAAGTATTTCGTCCAGCTAGTTTAACCGGAATTAATCGATTTAAACAATCTTATGGTATTACTAAACCCTATTTTCTTTTAGTGGGAGTAAGAACTGGTTATAAGAATGCTCTCTTATTTTTTAAGTCGTTTGCTCAGTTACCAAATCAAGAAGATTTTTTTATTGTTTGTGTTGGTGGTGGTTGGGAAATAGAAGAACAATTTAAAGAGTATATTACTCAAACACAAATTTTAAAATTGCAACTTACTGATCAGGAATTAAGTATGGCTTATTCAGGTGCGATCGCACTTGTTTACCCTTCTTTATATGAAGGATTCGGTCTAGCTGTGTTAGAAGCTATAGCTTGTGGTTGTCCAGTAATTACTTACCCTAGTTCTGCTATTCGTGAAGTGCTTGGTAAAGCCGCGCTTTATATTGATGATGATATTGAAATCATGAAGAGAGCTTTAATAACTATTCAACATGAAAAAATAAGACAAACTCTGATTCAAGTAGGATTAGCACAAGCTGAGAAGTTTTCTTGGTCAAAAATGGCTGAGGAAGTGAGTAATGTTTTGATTGATCAAACTCTAAAGTTTTTAAACTTGCGAGAAATTAATCTAGTCATATTCCCTGATTGGAGTCAATCAGAAGATGATTTATATATTCAACTAGTTGAGGTAATTAAAAAACGAGCGATCAGTATTAATTCCTACAAAACTACTTTACTGATATATGTTGATGATACTGAACAGGAAACTGCTGATTTACTGTTATCCAGTATAGCAGTTAATCTAATGATAGAAGATGAGATTGATATTACCGAAAATCTGGAAATTTCACTAATGTTAGACATCAATGAAAAACATTGGGAATATCTCCTACCACATTTGCATGCTAGAATTGTATTAGATGCGGAAAATCAAGAAGTTATAGTCAAATTTTCAGTAGAAAAACTACCAGTTTGGAAATAAAAATTTAGATATATACTACCTAGATAGCTACTAAGAGCTTGGTGATAAACTTGTTTTCACAACCTCTTGATAAAATGCCTCGAACGATGATTTTGACTCATCCTTTCTACAATACTTTTTCTCCAATCTGGATCTAAGCCTAATTTAATATCAATTTCAATATAATCCTGTTCATTTTTAGCGATGGTATCCATCATTCCTAATAATTTCAAGAAACTGTCAGTATGACGACCTCGTATAAATTACCCTGGGCAAGTGACTATAGGAAGATTACAAGTGATCGCTTCTAAGCTGGTATTACCACCACACCAAGTAAATGTATCTAGATAAACATCTGATAATAAGTTAATCATTAGATAATGTAAGCGTTCTGGAATAGTTAGATGAACACAATAATCTTCGCTATCAAGTCCCGCCGCAGCAAAAGCAAGTTGTAACCGTGACTTTAATACAGTACCACGTAGAAGTACAAATTTCGCTTGAGGAATAGGACGAGCGACTTCTGCCAAAATAAAATCGTATTGTGGTAAATATTTAAAAGGTGCTTGACAACATAAATAAATAAATAAGATCATTATCACTTAAACCATAATAAGATCATTATCACTTAAACCATAAT
>CAKZGI010000010.1 GCA_936914905.1 uncultured Trichormus sp.
ACGAGTTATTATGGGTAAACCTTGTGACATGTATACTATCATTAATCCCTTGTAAACATAAATGATTAGCTGATCATTAGGGTTCAATTTAGTTTTACCTCCATGTGTATAGAGTCTAGACCTTGCTTTCATGAACGCTTCTACTAAATAGGTAGTTTTAATCGAAAATTTAGTAACATATAAAAAATTACATATATCATGTTGAATGGTTTGAACTATGATTCAAACCGAACCGAACTTGAACCGGACCGGGCCCATAGCTACATTTCCCCCACACATTGGGAAATAATGTCATAAAGGCAACAAAAAAAAGTTGGAACCAATTAGATCTAGAAGAAAAATACATCAATAGAACTTCTGAATCTCCGATGAACTTGACCTTCCAAGTTTCCTATCAGACTTTGTAATTTATAAGTATTTTGCTATAACATGAATTAAGTATTGAGTATTAAGCATGATCCTAGACTGATAATGTATTGAGAAAAATTAAAACATCATTTAGCATGTCATTAAGATAGAGCCTTTTTTTTCGTAAATATCATTAAGATAGAGCTAATATGCCATACTTTTGTGGCATCCTCAAATACAAGAGTTTTATTCACTAGATGATGGGATATATAACATACTATTTATATCATCACTCGTTATTATTTGAAACTTAATGCTAAGATATATATATATATATAGCATGAGCCTAGTCATCCATAAGTTTCTCTTTAAATATCATACTCCCCTCATCCCTCTTCCAAGGGAAGGAATGTTTTGCAAATGTTTTGATGTAGGTAAGCTTTCTGTCAAAATGTCCGTCAAGTTCTTGCTCAATGCAATTGGTTGAATGCCAATATAATTATCATTGAATTCACTAGTAAAGAAAAATTTGGGAGCAATATGTTTTATTCGATCACCTTTGATGAAGCTCTTCTTGCATTGATTGGTGCAGGTATAATTATCTTCCAAGATGACCGAAGATATGAGAGGCTTACAAAACCACAAGAACTTTGATTATGCTTAGTCAAGCATCGTAACCATAGGCATTCTCCGCTTGCTTCATGTAGTGCCAAGATCTCATCATGGTTTGAAGATGCTGCATCCAGAGTTTTCTTTGTTGATCTCCAAGTGACCATTGTGCCACCAATAAGGATAAAATAACTTGTTTACAATATGCCAATATTACGGTAAGTTAGGAGCTCAACATCAGAATAAATGGTCAATTGACCATGCATAAAATCGTTGATAAAGAAAAGATCCATACCTTCAGTGCCTTGTAAATATCGAAAACTCTGCTTAATCCCAGTCTAGTGTCAGTTGGTAGGATCATGACTATATCGAGCTAGCAAATTGACAGCGAACGAAATGTCCGGATGTGTCCAATTAGCCAAGTACATAAGTGCACCAACAGCAGCCATATATGGATACTTGGTTCCAATGCTGGCTCATCAGAAGATCTTGGCCGAAATGGATCACGAGAAGGGTCCAGAGAGCGCACTACCATGGGAGTTCTAATAGAATGAGCTTGATCCATAGAAAACCGTTTTAATATCTTACGGATATAAGAGCTCTGATGAAGAAGAATTCCATTAGATAGGTGCTCGATCTGAAGACCCAAGCAGAATGTGGTCAAACCGAGGTCTTTCATTTCAAATTGGCAGCTCAATATAGCAACAACATCTTCAATGGCATTAGATGTTCCAATAATATTTAGATCATCGACATAAATAGCAATTATGACAAAATCTTTGAGATAATGCTTGATAAAAATGCAAGGACAAATATCATTATTCTTAAATCCATGAGAAATAAGATATTGAGAGAGATGTCGATACCACATACGACCAGCTTGTTTAAGTCCATAAAGTGACTTACATAACTTGATTGATGGATTGCGAAATTTTCTAAGTTGGATAGAGTTGCAAAGCCCTTCAGGTATTTTCATGTATATATCTTTATCTAAATCACCATAAAGATAAGTTGTGACCACATCCATGAGACGCATATGCAAACTTCGTTGAACAGTAAAATAAAGCAGCCAACGAAAACTTGTTGCATCCATAACTGGAGAATATGTGTCAGTATAATCAATGCCAAATTGTTGTGTGAAACCTTGTGCAACAAATCTTGCCTTGTAACGAATAATTTCTCCTTTATCATTACGCTTCCGCACAAAAACCCAACGATAGCCAACAGGGGTATGACCAATGGGCGTCTCTTGAATTTCACCAAAAACTCCTCGTTTGAGAAGACTATTTAGCTCAATCCGAATAGCTTCTTTCCACTTATCCCAAAAAGGAGATGCTTTTGCTTCTTGAATAGTTTGAGGATCCGATTCATTCATGAAAGCTGTTGAAACATAGAAAATGAAGATATCATTAACCATATGTCGTGTTATTAGCTTAGAATTAGTATAATTAGCAATCGGAGACTCTTCACTAATTGTCCTATTTGATGTTATAGGAACTTCAGTTTTAGCCTCAATTGTTGGTTTTCGCTTTCTTAATTGTTTATCTTTTGCTCCAATAGGCCGTCCACGCTTCCTTTGAGATTCTATGACATGTGTCGATGAATCGCCAATCGAAATCCGAGCAGGCACATTCATAGCAGGATTAATGTCGGAGACTTTCATATTTAAAGTGTCAACAAAAGCATCTGGTGCATTATTAGCAACACTTTGTAAATGTAATATCCGTTGAACTTCTTTCTCCCCCTTGCCAGTATAATGATCCGGTGGTATAGGTTTATCCTTCGGCCAATCAAATGTGACAATTTGATCAATCTTTCTTGATATTTCTCCCCCTAAAATCGGGAAAGTTGATTCATCAAATTGGCAGTCGGCGAAGCGAGCAGTGAATAAATCGCCAGTAGTAGGTTCGAGATAACGAATGATTGAAGGAGAGTTAAAGCCCACATAAATCCCCAGACGACGTTGAGGACCAAGTTTCCTACGATGATGTGGAGAAATAGGAACATAAACTGCACAACCAAATACTCGTAAATGAGAAACGGAGGGTGGAAAACCTGTCATGAGTTGATGAGGAGAGTAAACATGGTATGATGACGGCCGCAATCGAAGAAGTTGTGCTGCATGAAGTACTGCATGTCCCCATGTTGAACTAGGCAGATTTGACTTGAGAAGAATTGGTCGCACAATTACTTGGATTTGTTTAATTAAAGATTCAGCCATACCATTTTGAGTGTGAACATGAGGAGTTGAAACTTCAAAATTAATACCGATAGACTCGCAATAGCGAATAAAGGTTGCTGACGTAAACTCGGCAGCATTGTCCATCCGGATTGACTTAATTGGAAAATCAGGAAATTGAGCACGTAACTTGATAATTAGGGTGAGAAGTCGGGGCAACGCCATGTTGCGAGTAGAAAGAAGTGTGACATGAGAAAAACGCGATGAAGCATCTTTAACACCCATGAAGTAATAAAATGGTCCAGAAGGAGGGTATATTGGTCCATGAATATCACCATGTATGCGCTCCAAAAATTGTGGTGACTCATAGGGTTCCTTGTACAAAGAAGGACGAATCACCAGTTTTCCTTGTGCGCATGGAACACAAAAACGAGATTTAACTTGATTCAAGTGCTCCAGCTTCAAAGGTAGATCTTGAACATTATTAATCATTCTTCTAATCATTGTATTGCCAGGATGACCTAATCGAGCATGCCAGAGATCCATTATCTCGGTATTGACCTTTGAGGAAATATTGGAGTAGTGGGCAAATGAATTCATATGAATCTTCGGGGCTTTAAGGTTGAAGCAATACAATTGATTTGGTAAGACTTCAAACTCATCAATAACTTCCGGAGTGTTTGAGTCGATGTGCTTGACAAGTCGCATACTCTCTTTTCCATCTTGTTCCCATGTCATGAGGTGATATCCATTGCGTCGCACATCTGCAAATGCAAGAAGATTTCTTAGCGAGGTAGGTGCATATATAGCATCATGTATTTCCAAGTAATTGCCACTTGGAAGTTGGATAGTAGCAGGGCCTCTTCCTTGTCCGATACAAGAACCAGCTATAGTTTTGATGTCGAAAGGGGCTTGATCTTTAATATGATGAAAGAATTCCTTATGACATAGAATAGTATGGGTTGATGCACAATCAATAAGACAAAGAAAATGGTTTGTATGCAAATCAATCATAAAGGCTTCAATCATGTTGGCTTCATGTTCGAATTCCAAAGGTTGATCCATAAAGCTATATTCCAAAATTGGAATTGATGGTGAGATCGAAGATGTTGTTGCTATCATATTAGCCTCCGGTTTCTGATCGTGACCTTGTTTGCCATACTTCTGGTAAAGATCAACATGAAACTTTGAAGTTCGGCAAGTATTCGCCCAGTGCCCTCGTAGACCACATCGAAGACATGATGTTGACGAAGGCTTATTTTGACTTGACTTTGATTGATGATGCGCTGGCCCGACTTGATTGCTCGTGGGATATTGATTCCTTTGTTGATTTCTTCCGGCTCTTCCTCTTCCTCTTCCTCGAGTCTGTGCATATGGGTGTTGATGACGATGTTGTCGTCTAGAATAATTACTCTCAACATGGGTCAAATCCTTAAATTGTAGAGGAGCCTCAGGTTGACTAACTGGATGAAGCTTATCGTTCTTGAGGAGAACTTGATGGTGTTGCTCAGCAACAAGAAGTGCAGATAAAAGTTCAGCATAGGTTTTGAAACCACGATTACGATATTGCTCAGAAAGATTAAAATTTGAGGGATGAAAAGTAGTTAATGTTTTGTTGATTAGATCCGCCTCTTGGACAAGGTTGTCATGACCACAAAATTTCAGTTTAGAGACGATACCAAATAGTGAGGAATTATACTCAGCAACTGTCTTGAAATCTTGAAATCGAAGTTGATTCCATTCATGCAAAGTATTGGGGCCGAGAACGGTTCGTTGATGATCAAAGCGAGCTTTGAGTTGCTTCCAGAGAGTTGATGGATTCTTGATGGAAAAGTATTGATTTTGAAGGCTTAGATCAAGGTGATGAAGAATGAAGATGAATGCTTCCGCTCCCTTCTTCCTAGCATTTGAGTTCTCAGCATCATTAAAACCATCACTTACTGTATGAAGGAGATCTTTCGCCGTGAGATGACCTTCAACATGAACCATCCAATTCATATAATTGCACCCATCGAATGCAAGTGGTGGGAATAAACATTTCTCTATTTGCGGAGCTTGAGAAGCCATGCTAATAGAGACTAATATGGTAGAGTTGTATAAGAGAGTAATTAATTGCTATGACAGAGGCTAATCGTGCTGATAACGTGTTATACAATAGATTGTTTATAGATTATTAAGCAAGATTTAGAGAGAGAGATTAAAGAGATATTAATCAGAACCACTAATCGGCATATCGATATATTCATCAAGATAGAGCTCATCAAGAATAGGCTCTTATCCATGAAGATTCTAAAGATGTATGAGTCTATATCTCCACCAAATGATGGGATGCATGCATGCTTTTACATAACAGCTTGTTAACTAATCTTAAGTCTAAGATGAATATAGCATGACACTTGGTCATGTATTAGTTCCTAATATGACTCATGTTATGCATGAGTTCATAACACTCCCCCTCATCCCATCATCATTGTTTTAGCTCATTAGCTTTGATAATCTTCGAAGTCCAAGGGAAGAAATGCTCATCCAATGTTTTGATGCAGGTAAGCTTTTTGTAAAAATATCCGCCAAGTTCTTGCTTGATGCAATAGGTTGAATGTTGATATAATTCTCATTTAGCTCACGAGTAAAGAAAAACTTGGGAGAAATATGCTTGATTCGATCACCTTTAATGAAGCCCTTCTTGAACTGATTAATACAAGCATAATTATCTTCATAAATAATTGTTGGTAATGAGAGGCCATTAAAACCACACGAACTTTCAATATGCCCGATTAGACGTTGTAGCCATAGGCATTCTCGGCTTGCTTCATGTAATGCTAAGATCTCAGCATGATTTGAAGATGTTGCAGCCAATGTTTGTTTTGTCGATCGCCAAGATATCGCGGTGCCACCAACAAGGAACACATAACCTGTTTGTGATCTGCCAATATGAGGGTCAGATAAAAACCCAGCGTCAGAATAACCGGTCAATTGACCGTGCATAGAACCGCTGGTAAAGAAAAGACCCATATCTTCAGTGCCTCGTAAATATCGGAAAATCTGCTTAATTCCAGTCCAGTGTCGCATGGTAGGATCGTGACTATACCGAGCCAGCAAATTGACAGCGAACGAAATGTCCGGACGTGTCCAATTAGCCAAGTACATAAGTGCACCAACAACAGCCATATATGGATACTGTGGTCCCAATGCTGGCTCATCAGAAGATCTTGGCCGAAATGGATCACGAGAAGGGTCCAG
>CAKZGI010000011.1 GCA_936914905.1 uncultured Trichormus sp.
AATGGTTGCATGAATGAATAAATGAATGCATGGATGAATGGTTGCATGGATGAATGGTTGCATGGATGCATGGGTGAATGAATGGTTGAATGAATGAATGCATGGATGCATGGATGCATGGATGAATTGATGAATGGATGTATGGAGGCATGGATGCATGTGGATGAATGAATTCATTCTTACAATCTTGAATGAATGGATGGATGTATTTATATGTATGTTAATGTGTGTATTGCATGTGCGTAATCATATGTATGCGTGTGTTTTTATGAATTTCAAAGCCTACCTTCAGTGAAGTCGAGCAGTTCGAGCAAGACGGTGAGCAACAAGGAAGGGGGCGAGCAACAGGGAGGAGGGCGAGCAATAGGGAGGAGAACGAGCAAGGAGGAGGGCGAGTAGCAGAGAGGAGGGTGAGCAGTGTGACGAGGAAGGAAATAAACTTTCCCTATCCAAAAAAATAAGTCCTCTGAAAAAAATATAAATGTGCGTCTCTAAGCAACACATAAACCCTCTCAGTTAGCGAGACATTCCAATGTAGATACATCGCTAAATTTGGGGCATGTCGCTAAGCAACGCTATTAGCGACGCATAGTAAAGGTGACGCTCTGCGACGGCTTTTGGTAGAAAAACTGGCATCACTAATAGCCTTTTGTGTAGTAGATTCTTCCACGCTACTTTGGGTGCCTTGGCGTCCCAAATGTGGCCGAGCATGTGGTCGTGAACACATGTCTCTAGGCAATACATCACTCTAATTGCTCCTTGTTCCCACTTTGGGTAGTTGGTATTGGTGATGTTGGGTTTCTTATCATGTGAACCTTTGATATAGCCCCAATACCCTTGGCTGACAAGGTATTGATTCATCTTGTACTCCCAAGATGAGAAGTTGCTCCGGCCTAGCTTCTCATTAGGGTGCTAGCTACCCATTTGTGTGTTCATTTTCATGTAATGTCTTCTTCCTTTGATCACGTACACATGCTACGTAGCGGCACTACCGTAGCGGATAGCTGGTTTGCTGGCGGCGTCTCGAACACACAAACATGAAGAGGCAGATAGACTTAGTGGATATGCTAAACCACGCGCTCTTATACCATGTAAATAATTAAGATATTAATTAAGGAATAATTAACATTAATTATGTGAGTGGTTAATCACGTGTGTGATTAAGCAACAGAAGGCTATGTGTGTGTGTGAGAGAGAGAGAAGAGAAGTTAAGTATGATATAAAAGAAGATTACACCTAAAGAACAAATGGGGGATGATTAAGACAAGTAATCATAAAGAACTTAGCTTAAGAAACAAGGACTCACAGAAGAACTCACAAGGGGGTTTATATACATCTGATGTGCAAAGGTGCACATTTAGTGAGAGAAGGTTGAAAGTATAAGGTGTAAGTCCTAACTTAAATGGGTATGGTAGTGGAGTATTCAACATGTATCCACTAAGTACAAAGGTCCCATTTAAGAGTTTTAAGTCAACATACTAACTAGATTCTATAAATGTAATTAAGTTACATTCTGACAAAATATAAAACCTAGTCGGAAGCTAGTTGAGCTTCATATCTCAACAATTCTCATAACATGTGATAATGAAGTATGGATTATTAGCTTTGAAAGTAGACCATCGTTTACACTTAACAATATTTTGACCATGAAGTTATTGAGTAGGGAATGACCGTATAGTGATTGAAGGGTAAACTAAACATAATATGACCAACTTGTTGGTGATAGACAAACATCATTTCTTGTCTTGCCAATAATAGGAAAATAGGATTTGTTGGGCCATGGCTAAAGATTATTGGATCGAGTGAGTATTCTCTTGCCTGCGATAACGATAGGACTTGCTAGGCTCCGACTAACGACCATAAGATGAAGCAAATATGTAATCGAGTTAAGTTAAAGACCGGGGATCCAAATATAGAACGGGAAGTATGGGCACGAGAGGATGTGGAGCTGTTGTGGGGCTGTAGCTGAGGCTGATGCTTGCTCTATAGATGCTAGGTAATCTAGGAGTGATGGTGGGGCTGTATTTTGTAATTTCCAGAAAGAAGGAAGACAAGCACAGAAAGCTACCTAAATTACCCTGCACCTTCATTTCCTCCTTCAGATCTTTCTGCAGACCGTCCACAGCAGCTCGAAGCACGGGATTCGCCGCTCCCCCCAACTCTTCTGGTGGATTCTTCGTTTTATCTCCAGATCACACGCTCTCCTCTCTCCTTGCAGAGTTTCATTTCCGCCAGGTAAGCTCGAGCTTCATCCATGGATTCACTGTTCCGTCATTGACTCGCTCCTTCAGTATAGACATTGACTTTCACGAAGCACGGGTTGTAATATTTCTTTCCATTTTTTCGGCGCCTTTCTTCTTCCAAATCGTTCGAGTATTCTTGTAGAAGAATTAAGAAGATTTCTCTACACAAGTTTTATGTGCTGGAATGCGAAACCAGAGATTTATCTTCGTATTGTTGCAGAGCTAGAACTCTGAAGAACCAGGAGAGGGGGTAAAAAGGAATTATGTTGTAATGAACTCAGTAAAGCGATCAATCACAGAGATGAATTCCTGAGTAATGAGCTATATTTACATATTTGATCTCTTTATTGGATCCATTGTAAAAGCACCTTATCCTCTCAGATTTCTTCAATTGATCTGAGTCTGTTTTGTCGATTCAAGATTTTCTGTCTTCCAAATAGTTAGATATACACACATGTCAATCTCTCTGTACTATTTATCTTTTTTTTTTCTCCATAAAATTGTCCAGAGACTTCAAATAAACTTGGAAATGTACGTTCTGATTGTGAGCAGATTACAGAAGGTCAAAGATGAAGAAGCACAGGATTCAAAGCTGAGAAGCAAAAGAAAACCCTATCTTTTTTGCATATTTGTATTATCATAGGGCTTATAAAAAATAAAGACTTGAAATGAAAGACTGAGAAAGAAAATATTGAAACTGTAAAAAAAAAGGACAGATCGTGACAAGTATTTGAAAACAGATATTTGTGAGCAATGACTCTGCCCGTGAATGGCAAAACAGTGCAATGTGTAGAGCTTTACAAATGGAAGAAGACAGCTCAACGATTGGATGCATGGCCCTTCGCCGTTCTCTACTTTTCCTGTATCCTCATCCTCGTTCCGAAGATCGATTTCCTGGACTCGATGATTGTTCTCGGTGGGATCACCATCATGCATGTATTGACCTTCTTGTTTGAGACATGGTCTGTAGATTTTCGGTGTTTCATGCAAGCTTCTAAGGTACACACACGTATATTCATACATATGTATACTTAATACTTGTTTGTATAGATATGTATATGCATATAGATATGTTTACTACTGATTTCAATTTCACTTAGAGTTACTAATGGTCTTTGGTTCTCCTAACGCTCTAATACCACTTATTGGAAATGGGGGCTTCCGTTAGTGCTATGTAGTTCAACTACAGGTCAGGTTATCCGTGATAAACGTAGTGCACTGGCGTCGAACTTATGGAAGTTCTCTACGTAAGTCACGATAGCTTCATTAGTAGGTACGTTTCACGTAGCTACAGCAGAAACGTGGATCGTAAGCGTAAGTGGATGTGTGAGTGGAAGGTGAGCCGTGAGTTTTGAGCCATTAGTGGGTAGTCATTGGTCATGTTCTGACTAACGTCGTGGTCCTGGTCTAGGGATGCGCGTCTTAGGTTAATACACAAGTACAACACGCATGAGTTCAAAACACACGTAAAGAACAAATGAACAAGCTTATATTAATGAGGGTCGTGCCCTCTATTTATACATGATGGGGTGCGTTACGGTTGAATATGAGACAACATATTTCAGACACGCACACCCATCCTTCTGTTTCACACACAGACACTTTACACTAGGATGAGCGTGGGACATTTATCCAAACACGTACTTCCATGAGAGACTTACAATCATCTTTTAAATTTGGAATGGCATTTACCTTATTTGGAGATGGTTTTCTTCCGTATGTTCCACACAAGTGTCCTACAAAAAGTATCTCAGGAGCACCATAAACAAAATTTTAACCTAAAAGCGTAAGGTGAACTTCCTCCAATTTAGAGAGGATCTTCTCAGAATCATTAATATGATCAATAAAAAAATTTCTACATCCATTAGGCATCAAGCTGATAGATAGTTTTTCAACTAATAGCTTTTATTAACTAATAGATAGTTTCTTCAACTAATAGCTGATAGGTAGCTTTTCCAGCGAATAGCTAATAGGTAGCTTTTTTAGCTAATACCTGCTAAGTAGCTATCAATGGTGATAACTTTATAGGTAGCTTAGCTAATAGCTTATAGGTAACTATCAGTGATGATAGATTTATATGTAGCTTTCCCATAGTTGGTAAGTATAGTTTTTTAGCTAATAGGTAGCTTTTATGAATAAATAGCTAATAAGTACCCTTGGCTTGTAGGTGATTTCAATCTTTGATTGGACTTACTTTTCTCTCGGTAGCTCCGAATTGTCACAACAATGTCCTCAAATCACTTCTTGGATTACTGAGTTCAAACCAAGGTAGCCCAAAGACAACAAGGTGTTTAGGACTACTAATGATGTTTAAGCATATTACACATGCCAAATCACCAAGAACCACTTGAATTGGTTCTATCTCTTCAGTAATATCACCTAATGCAATCGGGCATCCATGAATTACTGCTACAGGTGCTGGACGAGAAAGCTTACATAATAGTATTTTGTGTGTTGAGGCAAAACATCGATCCATAAAACATGAGTTAGCTCATTAATCTAGGAGAGCAAAGAAAAAAACTTGATGATATCTTGATATACTGAGTTGAACTTGTGTCACAAAAACTCTACTGACTAGGTTCAACTAAATGTAACTTGTACTTGGCACAAGCTCTACATACTCTGGGTTATCTTACAAAATGGCTCTGATTTTGGCTGGACTTACTCGTTTAACACATCATCTAATTGGCTTAGGATTTCCGATGTGTTGGATTAGGGAGCAAATACAGGAATACTCTGAAGACTAAACTTGAGTGGAGAACTTGACTCGAAACTCTCAATGGTACTTGGTTTACTTGGTTTACTTGGTTTACTTGGTTTACTTGTCTAGTTTGTGGACAATGTATTGTTATATGCCCAGGACCACCACAGTATAAGCAAAGTCGTTTTGCCCGATGTCATTGTTTCTTGGATTCACACAAGGGGCCTAAACGATGTGCTGCATCAATTTAGATCAGTGTGGGTACACCAAATGGAACAGAACCAGAGGTTTGTATAGATGGAGAATGTGGTGATGTTACCACAAAGGATAACGTTGCTCGGGTTTAAACCTGTCATTTGTTAGTGCTTTGAACATCGCTCAAATAAACGGTTGTCACGTCGAACTGCCCGGCTAATAGCTTCACTGAGAGATTTTGGATCCTCGTGAAAAGTGAGAAGAAGATCCTTTACATCATAGGCCAAAACAGAATTGGTCCATCAATGCCTCTTCATCCCAAGGAATGTTGCATGCCAAAAGACAAAAATAGGATGCATAGGCTTAGGCTGGACGATCACCTTAACGAAGTCATCGAATCTTGTTAATTGCAGTTCACACACAATCTGTGTCTCGAAAGCATGCTTTAAACTCTTTGGTAAAGGTATTACAGTCCCGCAATGTTTGAAATCCTTTCTTGATCTATGGTGCAAAAAATGATAACGTGTTACGTATGAGTAGTGTTTTCGTGAAAATGCACGAGGAGAACCATTGGGGTTTTCGACTGAATGATAACAAAAGTGCCACAAACATGAAAAATGCAGAGGCAAGAATTCGAGAATGAAGAGATGAGAGTAAGGATTACAGATAGAGACTAGAAAGAAATAATATTAGAGAAGATTCAGATTGTATTCCATGACTGGTGTTGATCTCCTTGATGGTAACAAGGGAGATCAACCCTTTTTATACAAGAGGTAATATATGCTAAGTTTTTCATGCCAAGTCATACATACGAGGTCTTGCATACCAAGTCTTGCATACCAGGTCTTGCATGCCAAGTCGTACATACCTAGTCTTACATACTAGTCTTCAGTTTATACAAGGGTTAAAGTCTAAAGTCAATGAAAAATATACAAAAGGTCATGGGTTCATGACATTATCCTCCCCTTAAGCGACGTCTTCCAAGTGGAGCAGGTTTGTTGGGATATCGAAAGTGGAGGTCATGGAATGCATTCGGGGCATTGTGCAAATTATCAGTGGGCTCCCATGTGGCTTCAAAGATAGGATATCCTTTCCACAAGACTAAGTAGAGGAGTTTTTGTTGGCTCCTATGTGAATCCAATATCTCCTCGACTTCATATTCATCTCAAGTCGCCAATGCCACTGTTACGTGCATACGTTGGTAAGGGTTGAGTTTATGGCATATTATTTGGTCTAGG
>CAKZGI010000012.1 GCA_936914905.1 uncultured Trichormus sp.
TTGTTACCAAAAAAAGATTAGTGAAAAGATTAGTATCGATTTCGACTCAACGAAACGTAGGCTTCTTCCGCCATCCTATCTACCAAATCTACTCGATTTTTGAATACGATTCAGAAGTCTCCTCGTTCTTTTAGTCTCTTCAAAAAAAAAAAAAAACGTTTAGGTTCACCTCGGCGACGGAGCCCACTCCAATATCTAACTCGATGGGTCGTCCTTGTCAGCGCTCACCGAACTCGGAGCTCTTATGTAGTAGCATCATGAAAATCTTGCTACATCACATAGCTTCTCGGGTATTTTTTTATTAACCATACGATATCAAAGGGGTTAAAATTCTCCAGTTGCTTCTTCTTAATACCCATGGTATAGATTCCGGCTTCGCGGGAGAGGATCATAATCCCCTGCGCGTGGATTTTAATATCACGAAAGTTACTCCCATACCTGATACTTATTTTGAAAGCCCAGATATTTTTTTGTTTTGATGGAACGATATATTTTCACTATGGGTAGAGAGTTTTTGTTTGAACGAGTCGCACACTAAGCATAGCAAAGATTTATCAAAATTATAAAATTTAAGAAAAATAAAATTTTTTAATCCAGAGTGGAATGATGGTTTTGTGGGTTGCGACTTCCTTGCTTGTAAGATTATAAGATGAGTTCTTTTTTTTTTTATTCAGTATCCTGAAATATCCAAATCTTTATGCCTAAAACCCCATAGATTGTTTGAGCCGAATGATGACAGTATTTTATACGGGCTCTGATTGTTTGGAGAGGTACTCTACCCTCTCTAGCCCACTCGACTCGAGCCATTTCACTTCCATTGAGACGTCCTGCTATTTGTATCTTAATACCCTTATTACTAGTTCTTCCAATCGACTCGATAGCCCTTTTCATAGTTCTTCGAAAGGCAACCCTATTTCTTAATTGTGAAGCAACGTGTTCCGCTAGAATCTTTGGCTCCCCGTAAGGTTGAGTAACGTTATTCAAAGTTATTCTAATTTTTCGATTCCCAATACCTAGCATAGCTTCTATATCACGCTTTAACTGATCAGTTTTTAGATTTTGTTGTTCTATGAAAAAATCGGGAAATCCAGTATGTATTTCAATTCTAATAGGATCCGTTTCTCGTTGAATCTCTATATGCCCAATTCCGCCGTAGTTTGAGGAGTCTTTTACACTCCCCTCCACGTACTTTTCAATTAAGGTGCGTATTTTCCTATCTTCCTCGAGAAATTTTGGATAATCTTCCATTTGTGCGAACCGATAAGAATAATGCTTCTGGTTTACACCGAGTCGAAAACCGTGTGGATGAATCTTTCGTCCCGTACATTTATACTTATTCTCCGACTTTATCTTATATTAAATAAGTTTCTTTCTAATAAATGTTCTCTTTCAATATTGTTGATTCCTCGATAACCTTCTCTACCTTTAAGTCCTCTCTCTAATCGATCTCGATTTCGATTTAATAGTTATTCGACATGTGGGTTTTCTTATAGGGAAACCACGACCCTGAGCCCGGGGTCGAAACCTCTTCAGGTAGGTGGAATTATTTACTTGGACTTCACTAATGAACATATTTTTTTTCTGGAATCCGAGATTACTAGTCGCATTTGCAGCTGCGGAAAGAATCAATTGTGATATGATAGAACATGCTTTGTAAGGCATAAATTCGGGTGATACAAGTGCTTCTTCATATGAACAACCTTGGATCTGCTCGGCGACACGCCGCACTTTAGCAGCTGACATACGAATATTCTTTGTTGAAGTTTGCGCTCCTACATCTACATTTGAACCTCTTTCTTTCTCCATAGAAATTGATTTCCTAATCATCTGCGAGATCCTTTATCACTTTTAGCATGTCCCCGGAAATTGCGGGTAGGTGCAAATTCTCCGAGTTTGTGACCTACCATACGATCAGTTACATAGATCGGTAAGTGCTCTCGCCCATTATGAACAGCAATAGTATGACCGATCATGATGGGGACTATTGCAGAGGCACGAGACCAAGTTATTATTAACTTTTTTTCTCTCCGCACATTAAGATTTTCAATTTCTTTTATTAAGTGATTGGCTACAAAAGGACCTTTTTTTGATGAACGTGCCATAAACTACCCTCCTGCTTGGTATCCCCACTTGACTTGTCAACCACTTTTCTGGCGGCGAAGTATAAGTGGGTTACTATATTTTTTAGTTTTCCTGGTTCTTTTACCTAGTGCAGTACAACCCCAAGGTGTTGATGGATTTTTTCTCCCAATCGACGTCCTACCCTCCCCCCCTCCGTGTGGATGATCTACAGGGTTCATAGCTGCACCTCGCACCGTAGGACGTCTACCTAACCAACGTGTAGATCCAGCCTTCCCTAAGCCTTTACTATTTGTGTCGGTATTTCCAACTCGCCCTACACTTGCTAAACAATTTTGAAGTATTAAACGAATTTCGCCAGAAGGTAGTCTCAATGTAGCTAATCTACCTTCCTTGGCAACTACCTTTGCTGCTGCACCAGCAGCTCTGACCAATTGTCCACCTTTTCCAGGTGTCAATTCAATATTATGTATAGTCGTACCCAAAGGAATTTTGGTTGAAGTAGACCCCTTACTCTTATTGTATACCAAAAAAGGAGGCAGAAGTCTCTTCCCAAACCGTACAAGCCTCTTTCGAGGCATACGGCTTTCCAGATATGAACAAAGAACGAGCCTTTTTTTTTTTCCCGTTGTCGCTGAGCAACGTTTGCTATTAGTGTTATTGATAAACCTTCTAAAAAAAAAAAGACAGTTGGTTCTTTACTTTATCTATTCATATCCCAGGCTTCTTCGCCGGCACCTGGCTTTTTTTTGCAACAGGATTTATGACTTCATTGATTCGCGCTAACATTATAAAAATGTTATGAATAACTTAGGAAATATATTTTCTATTTTGTTTTGGAAGAAATATATATATATTTTTTTTTTTTTTTCACTCTGTAGCTTCAGTAGTGCCTCTAACCTTCACACCAAATGTCGTGAATTATACGTGCTTAACGTAAATTGGGTCTGTACACAGAGCGCCTCTAAAATCTCTCATCAGAATATTCCATAATTTCCATATTATTATACCTAAATAAGGTTAATATATATATATATATATATATTTTTTCATATTAGCCTTCTTTATCACCAGCTATCGTCCCTTCTCAGTCGTTACTCGCCCCAATAAGGTTTATTCTTTTTTTTTTTTTTTGAATTAGTGGTAGGTTAGTAGGATCGGCTTATATCCCAATCGACCTGTCTCAGAAAACGCGAATCAATTATTCAAATCGCACTCAGAGGTAAGGCATTTCCGTTTGAAATGGATGCTTGAGGGCCGGATGTTATTAGATCTCCAACTTCCATTCCTCGCGCATGTAATACATATTTTTTTTCACCATCTATATAGTTTATTAAACAAATATATGCGTTTCGATTAGGATCATATTCAATACTTGCTACTTTTCCCAAAACACCTATCTTGTTTCGTCGAAAATCAATTCTACGGTATAAACGTTTATGACCTCCTCCCCTGTGTTTGATAGTCATTACTCCTCTATTATTACGCCCACCTTTAGATATACTATGACAGGTCAACTTCTTTTCAGGTTCTGACCTTGTTATTTCGCCAAAACGTGAAATAGCTCGATTACGTGTCCCGGGTGTATATGCCTTATAAAATCATAGAGCCATACTTTTTATTCCTCTTCTTTTTTTACTTTAATTAGCAACAATTTTGAATCATTGGTTGAAAAATAATGGGATAGAATAATTATCTTGAAGTGTAACAATCATTCTTTTTCGGCGTGTATAACCAGAAAATCTCAATCTATTACTAGCTCTTTGTTTCTTATTTTTACTAGGCAAGCAAAGACTATTAATGCTTCTCACTTTCACATTGAAAAATTTTTCAACCCAGCTCTTCATCTCAACCTTTGTTATTTCAGGATTTACATCAAAAGTATATTGGTTGTTTTGTAACGAACGAATAGATTTTCCAGTAAGTACTTGATTTTTAAATATATCCATAGTATTTCCCTTCCCGTTCCTTTCTTTTCTTTTTCTCTACTTTTAGAGTTCCTGTATAGTTTACTAAAATTTTCTTAAAATAGAGCAAAGAAAGAAAAAAAAATTATTAAGTCTTAAGAATAAGTTGTCTTTTTCTTTTTACTAGTGGTTCTTTTTTTTTTGCATCCAACAGGAGTTGAACCTGTGAATTCGCCAATTATGAGTTGGGTGCTTTAACCGTTCAGCCATGGATGCTATCTATCCTTTTTTTTTTTACCAATAGATATATAATATTATATCACAAGAAAAAAATCAACTTAAAATATTTCTATC
>CAKZGI010000013.1 GCA_936914905.1 uncultured Trichormus sp.
GAGAGAGAGAGAGAGAGAGAGAGTGCAAGTAGTAGAGCACGGCGGTGCGGGCAGCAACAATAGTAGCGGCGGCGGCAACAACAACGACAATGGGCGGCGGACACAGCAACAACAACAGTGGGAAAGGAATTAGCAATGGTGGGCGGCGGAATCGGCAAGTAGTGGACAACGGCGAAAGTCATTCTCCTCCACCTTATTCGTCTCTAACCTAGCTTCTTATAGTTGGGTCTTTGTGGGCAACTGAGCACTAAAGGTGGCGTTGCCTACAATAGCAGGTGCTCTTTTTAGCGAGCGCCCAGGCTACATCACACTTTCCTGCTATAATTTGGGTGTCGGTGGAGGGGAATTCAGGGGTGCAGGTGTTGGAGGTTGGAAGGGAAGATAGTAGGGTTTCATATGAGACACATGCATTGATGTTGTGGTACCATTCGAAAGTCAGTTTAGGGGATAGGTGAGTTGGCAAATGGGTGCATCAGATAAGGGCCTATCCAACGATGTAGGAGTGACTCACCAAGTCCATGTCGTGGTATTGGGTAATAAACGAAGACGAGCTCGACGATAGAATAGCGCAGCTCCTGTCGGCCTTCATCGTAAAGACGTCTCTGTCCTTGTTGTCCTATCTCTAAGTTCTTGTGGATTGCATGCCTCAGTATAGATTGGTGTTATTGTAGAAAAAGCCACCAATCGACAGCTTTGGTGTGTGAGGTTGTGACCGTGACATGAGTAGAGGTCTAATGGCAACTGAGGATCCCCGTTGTATAAGGCCTTAATGGGACAGACCCAAGTGCAAGAGTTGATAGATGTGTTATAAGCATGCACACCAAAGGGGAGGATTCGGTTCAATCTTGGTGTAGAAGGTCAACGCATGTGGTAATAATCTGCTTGAGGGTTTTGTTTAGCCGTTCGGCCAACTCATTGGTTTGTGGGCGGTAGGGGATGCAAATAGTTGGCAAAAGCCCTAGGATGTGGGGATGAGGTGAAGGACCTCACCTTTGAATTGTGGACCTTGATCGGAAAGCAATTGTTGTGGGAAGCCATGTCGAAAAATCCATTTCTGAGAAGGGAGGAGGCGACAGAAGAGGCCGTACTCCACGGTAAGGCTTGTGCCTCAATCCTATGTGTGAGGTATTCGGTCATGACTATAATGTATTTGTGGCTAGTGGTGGACATGGGGAATGGAGCCATCAAGTCCCAATTGACTAACCCAAACGGGTGTGTAACGGAGATCGAGGAGAGAGAGCCAACGTCGGATTGGGGAGTTTTGTAACTTTGGCAGGCATGGCAGTGGCGAAGATGATGGGACATGGACTGGCGCATCTGTGGCCGATAAAAAAGGGACCGAAATTTCTCCAATACCCTATGGAATCCAAGATGTCCCAACAATGGGTGATCATGGTATAATTGTAGGTACTGTTGTTGTACCTGTTGGGGGACATATATCCTAGTTGTGCTCCCACGGGCGATGTGGTGAAGAACATGGTTAATGATGACGAAGCTACGAAGGAAAAGGGTGGGTAGCATAGCGGTTGAGCTTTTTTCAATCCATACTATCTCTTCCAGAATCGACAAACTACGCCCGATAATGCAATGCCACGTGATGGCTCCATGTAAATTTCCTCGCAAGATAACCGTCATAGAAGGAAAATTCTACATCTAGCTTAAGAAGTGCCATGTCTTTGGCTACAACTACTCTTAACATGAAGAGGTAGGTTGTCAACTTAACTACAGGTAAGCATCATGTCCCCAAAGTCCACTTCTTAATCCTGTCAAAATCCCTTTTCTACGATCTTGTCTTTGTACTTCGGATTACTGGAATCAAAGATATGTTTGACAGGTAGCTCTAAGAGGGGTAGCATTATCGATCGAATCTATCTGTCATTTCACAATCAAATTGTCCTACATCTACTCTTTCTATTTGTTGAAGTTAGTTCTTTCAAAGTCCCTAATTGTCATATTTGAGAAGACAGATGTGGATGCCATTTGTTTGACTGATCGGAGCACTTGGCTACTTTATCTAGAGTGGATTAAAACCAGATTGTATACATGCAACTACCTTATCGAAAGTGGTTTTGATACGGAGTGGATACAACCTTCTTGAGTATCACCGTAACTGGTTGCTGACTTGCGTGAGCACAAACTCTGTAATTCTGGCCTGATTTAGTCTCTAACTAGAGAAGGCACGCAGTGATGTTGGGTGAATCTAATCTAGAGTTCCTACAGAATATTTGCAAAGATACTAAGATTAAACGATTTTCTAACATAAAACAAGAAAACAATCGTAACTCGTGGTATTGGTGTCCGAATATTGTTCTTTGAATCTATAAGTTTCACAAGGATAAGAGGAACACAATGATGTCTTCGGATCTTATTTTTATAACTCTATGGCCTCTCGGAAATCACTCCAGCAATATTGCTTGATGTGGCTTTTAAGTGCTCGGCCACTAAAGTCTATAAAGAGGAAGAGAGTACCTCTTAAGTAATTGAGACAATCTTTTTTATCATCAAGGTAAGATTGGCCTTGCTTGTTCCTTTTAGGTGTCCGGTATGGCCGGTTCCTCTTAGGTGGCCGGTGTGGTCAGACTGATACATTCTTGTCCCCTAGAATCCGCTTCATCTGTAGTACCGATCGAAGTCGTACTACGTTCCAGAATCCAACTGGTTGTGACGCTACTCATCTCTGCATTTTTGGGCCCTCTCAAGGAGAAGTCATCTGCAGAAAGGTGATTCGCCATACCTTGGTTGGACGCTCTCCATGCTTGTGCCTGTTGGACCCATTGAAGACAACGTCTGCATTGCGGACAACTTATCATTCCTTCGGCCCCCATTACCTGTATCTGAGCTTCCGCCAAGACCCTATCCAAGGAAGGCACAATTATGTATTGACCGTGACTCGAACTTCCTTCATTCATCCTTAGGCTTATGCCGACTCTCTCGGTTTGCATGTCGGGTGGGGTAATGACTTCTACTAAATTACAATCTTACATGCAAGGCGGGTGCAACGAGTGTAGCTTGGTTCCACAGTCAAGTAGTATGTTTCCTCCATGAAGAGTCCACCCTCCGGATGAGAAGCCTGCACAGATGGCTGCTTCATCTAATTGGCCCACAAGATGACTGACCGACAAAGATTCAAGACATGTCACACGTCTTGTAGAACTAGCATCTTTGGGGAGATTTGGTCCTACGATGACAATTCTAATTATTGCACAAAGTTGAGTCTAACATGTACCCGTTCGAAGTTTTCGTCGATGTGCCTCTAGAACTGAGATCGGTACAAGGTCACGTACTAGGAGGTAGGAGCTCATGACATGTCACTTGCACAATTTATTCATAAATTGTCCTTGCAAGATATTTTGTTTTGGCCAACTAGAGTCAAGGTGAATAATGATTTATTTTTACAATGTTTATATTCATCGACATTGTAAATCCAACACTCCTTTTCACTTAAATTGCAAATCCCACTCATGTTCGATGGCATCCCACACTCTATCATGGATATTGTAAGTTCTACACTCACAAGACCTAGAGTTGTGCCGAGGAGAAGAGACATTAATACACGATAATCTCATGGGACTATTTCAAGTTATACTAGATTTTTAGACCCACTCCTCTAAGAGGAGCAAGGGCCTTTACAAAAATTCTCCAAGGCTCTCGTGCAAGAGCAAAGGACGGGGGTTGGAAATAGTTTTCAACCAGCAATTGACGCGTCTCGGGAAGCCCTCACTAACTACGTCATTGCCCCAAGCGCAAAGATGAAGAGTTTGTGTGGCTTCCCTTTAGTTTTATAGCGAGGCTCCTGTTCTACCTTCCCATGTGGGACATTTTGTAGCCTCACACCCTTTCCTATCAAATTTGATGAATAGTTATCCAAACATAACAAATGGAAATGTGGTATCACAAATTGACAAAAAAACTCATGAAACATTTGAAGTTCCATTACGATAGTGCAAACAAACATCCAAGATACTTGAGACTCAAACATGGTTAGATTTCAATGCGCCTATATAGCCCCAAGCGAAAAGAGCTAAAACCATTAATCTAAACATGCCCACATAGTAAATACATTCACAAATAAAGGGAGAAAAAAGTGTTTAAGAACCCTATTATACTGAAGAACAACAGCTCACGTCACAAGTGCACATATCATCATCTCTTAGTTAATATCACCTTCCTCATCCATACACCCATCCAGAACGATTGGGCAACAACATTTCTCGCGATGACAACAATGATGTGCGCAGCAACGACGACGATAATAGCCAGCAGTAGGGACAACACATGGCGGCAAAATCAGTCGGCTATAAGTTCCACAAGGATAAGAGGAACACAATGATGTCTTCGGATCTTATTTTTATAACTCTAT
>CAKZGI010000014.1 GCA_936914905.1 uncultured Trichormus sp.
TTCCTAATCTTAACACTATGGAAAGCCAGACACAGACTCCTTTGTAAATTTTCGGACGTGTCTACTGATTAAATGATTAATACGGTCAATACAAGCAGCATTTCTTCAACCAATTGGTGACATTTCGATAATTTCTCTATTGATTAATTCAACTCTGTCATCTTCTTAGAAGATACCAGCTTCATTCATTTGATGATATTGTTCAACTGTGAAAAGTCTGGTTACTAATTGAATAGACATAATTCACTCTCTTTGTTGATGCTATTACTTATAAGTATCTATAATCAGTTTGAACCTAAAACCATATTGACATTCGATTTAATTTCATAAAATGCTTGAATATCTAAAATATCACCACTTTGGAAAGTTTTGATTTCACTATAACCATTGGTGGTAGGCTGGCGATAAACTATTATTACTTGTTCATAGATATCAACTAACCAAACTTCATAAATACCACTACTCGCATAGAGAGGAATTTTGACTTCTCTGTCATATTCAGTGCTGCTATCGGCAACTTCAACTAACAATAATATATCCTGTGGTTGGGGATGTCTAGCTTCATAAAAATCTGCGCGAGGTTTGAGTAATGCAATATCTAGTTGGGGTTCTGATAGATTATTCAAAATAATAGTATTTTGAGCATCAACTATTGCTAATTCACCCAAAAGTTCAGACAATATGTTAATTAATCTTCTCACACAGGTTGCTTGTCTTCTATCAATTGGTGACATTTCAATAATTTCTCCGTTGATCAGTTCTACTCTATCATCTTCTGTCAAGATACCAGCTTCATTCATTTGGTGGTATTGGGAAATATTAAAGCGTCGTTTTGCTAATTGTACAACCATTATAATTCTCCTAGCTTGAATTCATAGTTTAACTATAGCAGTCCTCAAATTTAACAGGATTGCTATTTTGTGTTTACAAATAATCAAAAAATACTTCTGGTACTAATCTTAATTCTCCTGATTTGAATTTGGCAATATCTATCCATAATGCGCGATGTTTACATTCTGGGTTTTCGGAGAAAGTTAAATTTTCGATTTGGTAAAATTTGGGATCGGCAAAATCGCATTGATAAAGTTGTATTATTTCGTGTCCCTGTTTACCATTGAAGATAAATAGATTCTCTATACAGCTTAAATAGTGGATGTTGGTTAAATCGGCTTGAATTTCTTCTTGAAATTCTCTTTCTAAAGCTACGTGACTAGGTTCGCCGAATTCTACACCACCACCTAATACACGGTAAAAGTTTGATTGTTTGATGGTATCAAATCCTTCAGAAACAAAAATCCGTTCACCATCTCGAATTAGTGCTAAAACTATTACTCGAATTTCACCTGGTTTATGCATTGTGGTTATTAGTGATGATTAATTATCGTAAATGGAGTTGGTGTTGGCGTGAGTTTCACTATCTTCGACTGGCCAATCTGAATTTTCACCACCGATATATAAAATTTCTATGGTGACGTATTCTTCGCTTAATTGGGTGAGAGAATTGAGTAAAATATCTAGTGCAATCGCATCACTTGTTCCTAAGTCAAACCAACATCTTCCCCATTCTCCCTCATACTCAAACTCGCTCATGTTGTGCATCAAAGCGAGAAAGCTTTTGTTATAGCCACTAGGATCATAATACATGTAGCTTATATCTAAACCAGTGTCTTGCACTTGCAGATTTTCAGCGTTAAAGGCTCCTAATTTACCTAGATAAAACCAGGAATTAAAGACTTCTTCCACATATTGTTTTTCACGTTCAGAGGGAACGTTACTGAATTTTAACCAAATCCAAACATCAAAGGGGTTAAATTCCCGGAATTCAATGTGCATTTTTTGTAATTGGTGATTGGTAATTGGTGATTGGTAATTGGTGATTGGTGATTGGTGATTGGTGATTGGTGATTGGTAATTGAGTTATTCATCTTCCCCGTTCCCTTCTTTCCTAATGACTAATGACCAATGACTAATTATCATAGATTATTGAGTCGATTCACAGCCTGATTGCGTTCATATTCAATTTGTCTGACTAGACTGGCTGAAAGTTGGGATTTTTTAGTTAAAGCTTTGTCAAAATGAGCGATCGCATCCTTAATCAAATCCTCGCTTTTTTCCCTTTTCCCCTTTTCGTGGAGAATTTGGGCTTTAAGATAATAAATTTCTGGGTTATCTGCTGTTGTTTTTAAAACATGATTGACATAATCTAAGGCCTGAGAGTATTTTTTCAAATCCCTATACGCCAAAGCAATACCCCGGTTGACTAAATATCCCGGTGCAGCATTTTTGTCTAACCTTTCAATGGCTTTATCTGGGCTAGTAAAAGGTAAATTAACGGCTAACATTAAATTCATATAGCCCCAGATTAAATTTAACTCTGGATCATTGGCTGCAATTTCTTCTGCTTTGTCTAAATATTCATAGACCTTTATTAACCTAATTAAAGCCTCTGATACACCATTAACACCGACATCGCGGAGGAGAATGACTGCACCTTCTAAAAAATTGCCCACACCCATGTATAAATTTCCACGTAATGGATCACTAGTAATTAGCTTTTGTCCAGCGTCCAAAGTCTTTTTACTGTACCTATCTAAGCTAACTAAATCCTGATTTCCATAAGCTAAAGCAGCCTTCATTGCATAAGCCAGAGGTTCATTTGGTTCATCTGAGATGGCTTTTTTGAGATAATCCTCAGCTGCTGGATAATTTCCCTCTTGAAAAATTGCTTTAAAAGCGGCTTCAGTCCGATTACCTATTTTATGGGGTCCACTACTCCGAAATGGATCACCAGCATAAGCGGGATTTACCAAGAAATTTATAGTGATTGCAGTAGCAAAAGTAATTTCGGTAAGAATAGGAAATCGAGAAAACATCATTAATTTAGGAATCAAAAATCTTGTGGACATGGGAATTCACAGAATAATTATGGTTGAAATCGTCTTATGTTTTACTTACTCCCTTCCCAATATGAAATTAGGGGTGTGGGATTCCACCTTACGCAGAAGCATTATCCCTCTACCCTATTACTATGACCTTATTCTTTTAGTGGGAAGGGAGTAAAATACAAAAAAGTAGTTAACTGAAAAATCGCTCTACTACTGCCAAAATTTCTACATCATCTAGACTGTAGTGAACAATTCAAGTTTCCTCACTGCTGGTAGCAATTTTCCACTATCAGTCTGCCACAATAGAAAAAAGTGAATGACTCTTTCTGCTAGATTAGGTTTTTCATTATGGAACTTTGCAGAATTTGCCAGTTGGTTTCGGTCTAGTTTATTAGTTATTCGCTGACTTTTTGGTAATTTTAACAAATGCTCTATCTCAGAAATCTAACTTATCACCCCACAGCCTGTCCCACAGCAATTCTCAAATCCATTAACCTAGAATTACCACCCCAGCAACTAGGTCTAATTATTGGACCTAGTGGTTCTGGTAAAAGTACATTACTAGAAATTTTATCTGGACTTGCTGAACCCACCTCTGGTGCAGCTTTTTGGCGAGAACGACAACTAATAGCTGAACAACTACAACAATTAGCTGGCATAGTGTTTCAGTTTCCAGAAAGGCACTTTTGTGGCGGTACAATTTTAGAAGAACTGCGTTTAGGGCATCCCGAATTAGGATCAGAACGAGTTCACCAGGCATTAACCGAAGTAGGATTAGATCATTTGTCCCTATCTAGACCACCCCATGCTTTAAGCGGTGGACAGCAAAGGCGTTTAGCTTTAGCGGTACAATTAATTCGTCAACCAAATCTCTTACTATTAGATGAACCCACAGCCGGTTTAGATTGGTCAATGCGTCATCAACTAGTAAATTTATTAGCGAAACTAAAAAAAGATTGGACATTATTAGTCGTAACACACGACGCTGGAGATATGTTGCCAATAGCAGACCGTTTTTGGACACTCAATCATGGTGTATTAGAAACAGTTGACCCCGCAAAATTGGAAAATAAAGTAAAAGAAGCTGTTGTAAAGTAAAAAATTAAGTTCTTAAGTATTGAGAATGGCAAATTAATGGCTTCAGTAGTAAAAACAGATGAATAAGTGTACAAAAGAACAGCTAAACCATAGATTTTTTATTTGATTAATTAAACTATTAAGAGGAAAGCGGGAAGATTCACCCTTTAAAGCTTACCCTTTTCCCTCAAAAGTTTATTTTCTCATTTTGAGGCTAGGGTGGATCTAAATTAATCTCCGAATTTCTTGAAACTTCTCTGTTCAGTTTTGTAATAATGTACTCTATCACAACATTTTCTGAACATTTATCCTGCCACCAATTTAAGGATCTTGGTAAGGATTGAGGTGGTGGCGTATTGACAAGTGTGATAGGTGAGGCAGAATATAGCAAGCAGTTATGGAAAAGAA
>CAKZGI010000015.1 GCA_936914905.1 uncultured Trichormus sp.
ACTAATAACTAATAACTAATAACTAATAACTAATAACTAATAACTAATAACTAATGACTGATCTGTTAAAGATACTCATAAATATCACTTTCATTAATTGTGACGATATTAGTAAGAATCTCTAACCAAGTGGGAATTGCTAACTCTGGGGGTGAGTCTCCAGCAGCAATGTATCTGAGTAGCTCTTGTTTTTTAGAGAGGTTTTGCAAATTAGGAATTATTTGATCTAAAATTCCTTCTAATTCTGCATTCACTTGTTGATTAACTTCGCTGACATATTGGACAAGGTGAAGACTAGCACTAGTTGTTATTTCATCTCGCAAACGCAAGACAAAAAGTTGATGATTAGCAGTACGAGATGAAATCTGATTTCTCTCAGGAGACCAATCAAATATCTGCCCAATGCTGTGTTTTTCGTCTTGTCGTGCCAGGGGAAACATGATTGCTGGAGAAATTGATTTATCTTGGTTGTTGATTTCTAAGAAAATCGCTTCTTTCCATTGGTTAGGGTCACATCCCAAGAGGAGTTTATAAAATAAGTCTGCTGCTTCTACACCAAATTTATCTTCAATAAATTCTTCCATTTCTGGATTGAGAATCACCTGTAATTTTTCCCGTTCTAGAACTACTTGATGGGCTAATTTATTTAACAGGTCTACCACTGCTTGGCGAATGCGATCGCGGGCAAATTCTTCTAGTTCTTTAACAGTTTTGGTAAACTCTGCATAAAAGTCATCACTCTTGGTCGGTAGAGAGTTATTAACTGTATTCCCTCGGTCAAATAATTTTCCGGCTGCACCTTTGGATTCTGCTATAGCAATCGTACCATTTTGGGATTTATTAAATAAAAAAGTCCACTGACTCCAATTGAGAATTCTAAAAGTCAGTTCATCTTTAATTACATCACTGACAACCACACCACGTCGGTCTTTAAGTGGTTCTTTACCCAAATCTTTTTGAAAGCTTCTGTAGG
Organism: uncultured Trichormus sp.; assembly: GCA_936914905.1. Classification (GTDB taxonomy): domain Bacteria; phylum Cyanobacteriota; class Cyanobacteriia; order Cyanobacteriales; family Nostocaceae; genus Trichormus_B. Next base: position 974 of record CAKZGI010000015.1, read on the forward strand.
TTTTATCTAAGCTTTCAATTGCTAAACTCAATTCAATTAAAGCTGGATTATCTGCTGTAGGTATGCCTTGTTCGTGAATTTCAGCTATCATATCTTTTAGTTGTTCCTGTTGTTGACGAATAACATCAGCCGACCTCCGGGTATCTTGATATAATTGCTTTAAACCGTGAGTAGCAACATGATTCTGAATTAATTCCCGCAGTTTATTAATACCACCATCTTGAGCAAAATAATTTAATTGTCTACCCAGCGAATTACGCGGTTCTGTTGTTAATAAACGTTCGCTTAATTTACCCCATTTTTGTTGTAATCGTTTGGAACGATCTAGATAATTAGGATAAGCTAGATTAGCGAGGAACTGCTCTGAACCTGCTTTAATTGTAGTAGAACTTTTTGCTAATTCAGCTAATCCTAACAATGGAGATAATAAAACAATGTGGTCTTTTTGGGTTGTAAAAGCATCTGCACCATTAATAATAGTTTGCATAACTTTCAACTTCTGAAAAACTACATCTGTTTGTAAAGGTTGAGCATTGGGATTATCCTCAATTAAAAGATCAAGAATTCTTTCTCCACCTTCACTGTCTAAAGGTAATTGATCAAAGCGTCCGACACCAACAAGAATTAAATCTTTTAAATCTTGTCCTGGTCGTTGCTGTTGCATCATAGTGAAAATTTTGTTAGCGCGATCGCTCCCCGGTGATTTACCATTCAGCAATACTAAAATTGTCTGTACTTGTGCCAATTCTCGCAATGATAAAAAAGTGTCTCTTGCCCCAGAACTAGCTGCACCCAAGCCAGGAAAATCTAACAATACAAATTCTTCTGCACCAGTTAGATCCCAAATTTCTCTGCATATTTTTACTTCAATATCAACTCGACGAATCAAGGGAAAACTATTTTGTAATAATTGAGTTTGCAGTATTTGGGGCGCAGTGGGTAAGGGAATATGTGCCGGTGGTATATCCTCAAATTTAAGAGTTTGAATCGCCATTGGCATTTCAGTGAGTTGTAACCCTTCATGGGCTGTAATCGTATCAATGTGATAATGCTTACTACACAAGGCCTCACCATAAGCTTGATAAGCCCGCAAGAATAACAGTAACTCCCGCAACAGATAACGTAATTCTAAATTATTTGAGCTCTTCCATGCGTCTTCGCACCAGTTAGAAATATCTTTCCCAGTTTTAATTTTAGATACTTGTAAAGATGGCAGTCCGGCTGCTGTAGCGCGACGATTTGCTTCTCCTAACATGAAGTGTAAACACTCATTCACACCTTTATGAGATAAATACTCTACTGTATAATTATCTATGAGGGTGGTAACAAAACCATCTTGTGATTTAATATGAATAGCGGTGACATTTCCAGTTGTAGGATTTTCACTCACTGGCAAAGCATCTGCATAACCAATTAAACTACCCAGTAGCAAACTCTTACCGCTACTAAATTCACCCATCACGCCAATTTTTACGGGTGAAGTAGCCAGTTCTAAAGTCTTCTGTGCAGCCTCTCTTAAGCCCATAAGACAATCATCAAGGCTGGTGGGAACCCAATCTTCTTGTTGGGAAAGATGTTGGGGTACAGAGTCAATTTTACGGAGGATAAACTCACCGTACTCTTTAAACCTGGCTAGTTTGTCTGGTTCCATAGAGTCGTTTTCTGTCTAAGTTCATTTTCTCTGTGGGTTATAGCACAAAAAATGAAAACCTCCACTTTTGGTGCAACCAGGAAAGAATTAAAAATTAAAAGACTCCTGATTGATTTTTTACGAAGGCAGCACGGGAGTTTGAAAGCCGTTGCCAGCCCTGTCTCTTTAGAGCTTAGTATACTAAGTTGCCAGTCCCACGTAACTGTCGTAAAGAATTGATGCAAAAAGGACAATCGCACTTAAACGTCCTAATTGCGGCCTCGCTTTCTTCTTCTGTAAAATTAAGTTCTGCAGTTGTGTTATCAGATGGCTGCGATGAGACTATAGTAGATTTTTGTGCAGGAGCAGCCTTTGGATCTCTCTCTGAATCTCGAATGCATACAAAGTCATTGAGACCGTGAGGATTCGTGATATTAAGTACGACCGTGATTAGTGTGGATTGATCTCTGGGTCAAATTAATACTAGTATGGGCAGGATTAATTTGACCCAGTGTAGATATAAGTGTAGATATAAACGATGTAACAGTTGAGGAACTGGCAAGTAAATTAAGTATGACCTTTGTGTTCATAAACTTCCTAAAAAAAGATAACAGTCCTTATCTTTATCTTTAGCGAACTGCAAACATCCAGAGATAAAACTGCAAACAAGGCAATTTTGAAACCATATTAACTGCAAATAAAGGGGGTCTCAAAACCAGATTATTTGCAAATGAAACTGCAAACATAATTTTCAAACGGCAAATAAGGGAAGCCGAAATTCGCAGTTATCTAGCTAAAGGCATCAGCAAACGCTCAATTGCTAAACTCGTCGATTGTTCACCTTCCACCCTCTACGACTGGTTGGAACGCAAACATCTCCACAAGAGCCACGATAAAGTTTGCTCAAACCAACCACCGTCAATCGTTATCTCAACAAATGGGGTTACGACCGCGACACCCTCCTGCGACAACCACCTACTGTTCGCTTCCAGGCAGAATATAGCTATCAATGTTGGCATTTTGACCTCAGTCCATCAGACCTCAAGGACGTTAAAGCACCAGCCTGGATAGAACCAGGGAGGGGGCATCCTCTGTTAATACTTTATAGTGTTGTGGATGACCGTAGTGCCTTTGCATACCAAGAATACCACTTTGTTATGCGATTTAAGTACAGAAACAGAAAAGGATGCTAAACGACCGACTCAACCAGAACTAAGAGAACGAAAATTCTTAGCTTTAATTCAAAAATGCCGTAAGCCTGTAGTGCTTTTTCTTGATGAAGCTCATGACATTCATCCTAGTACGTTAGTCAAGATTAAGCGTTTAATTAAATTGGTACGTCAGAATGGTTGCACTTTATCTGTAGTGCTACTGGGACATGCCAAGTTAAAAGACGATCTGCGCCGACCATCTTTGGAAGAGATTGGTGCTAGAACCAATATTTTTAGTTTATAAGGTATTAGAGAACATAAGGTTGAGTATATAAAATGGCTGTGCCGACCATCTTTGGAAGAGATTGGTGCTAGAAACAGTATTTTTAGTTTATAAGGTATTAGAGGACATCAGGTTGAGTATATAAAATGGCTGTTGGGCGAGTGTATTCACGATGATTATCTGCCTGAAGATTTGATTACCAATGAAGCAATTAGATTTTTAGTAGAACGATTTACGACTCCATTGCAAATGGAATATTATAGGACTTACGCATTGACAAAGTGGCAAAATAGTGTAGTGATAAAAAATGTCATCTACTTAGCAGGTATCGGAGAATTA
>CAKZGI010000016.1 GCA_936914905.1 uncultured Trichormus sp.
CTTGGAGATGAGGTCGTGGGTTCGAATCTCGCATATAACATTTAAGGTTATGACAGCTCCAAGCATAACTGTACTTAACACTCTTTCTTCTTCTGGAGGCTTCACTGTAGAAACTTATCCTCCAACATCACTTACTAAGCTTATGTAATAGGTGGAGGGGATAGCCATTTAGGTGGAGAAAAATTCCAAGTCATATTGGTTCCATATCTGTTGTAAAACTCCATGTCACTCCATTGGCTATGGAAAGCGAGCCTTTTCAAAATAATCACATCATCTGTACCCTTAATATTATCATATTTTGCTTTCAATCATAACACTAATTCTAGCCATACTACATGAACACAAGAACCTGCACTGGTTGGCATATTATGGTATTAAGGACACGACTACATCTCGCCTTCCATACATCCCACATGGTGCAACTACTAACCAAGTTCCACAATTCACTCTGCTTATGAGTTGGCTTATTATGTTGGATCAAATTCATTGGAGTACGAGATATCATCCTTTCTGATGTAGATATTGCTGTAGTGGGTGGACCCCAAATTAGAATCATAGTGTGAGATTTTAGAAAGTAAGGAAGACCATACCACTGAACCCCATGATATGTCCACAGTCATCCTTTGCTTCTGCAAAATCCGCAGTACCCGCAACCACACCTGTTGAGCTTCACAACAATCCCATAAACAATGTCTAATAGATTCTGACATCATCCCACATGTTGTACACAATGAATTTGAATTAGGCAGGTGAAGCCACTCCTTCACCGGCAACGCCCTATGCACTAGCAACCAGTGGAATGCTGTAATTTTCCGAGCTTGTTCTCTATTCCATAGGGATGCCCAAAACTGATCTATAAACTGTTTAGGGATACCATAAGATGACCAGAATGAAGCCGCTGCTATTTTGGTTTTATTCCTTTTTTCCATTAAAATATTTCTTCCAACTTTGACTATATATTGGAAGAAGGGAATTGACTTATCTATGCATTGTTTAGGGTTTTTCCATACATAATCAATAGGATCCCATTCTAGGCGATCCATTGTACATTTTTCAAATACCCACAACTTCCATTGATCTCTAATATTATCGAGATTAGGGTCAACAATCCATTTACCATCAATGTGAGCAACCACTCTCACTGCATATAGAACAGCTTCCAATAGCAATGCATCTTCAAATTCCATTTGATACAGCAGACCATCTTTCAACACTTCAAAAAACAGCACTTGACCTGAGCCACATATAGCTCTCACCCCAAGCATTACTCCTATTCGTGAAAAAAAAAAGCAAACCATCTGTTAGCATGAAAATGACACTGGTTAAGATCTGTGGATTGAAGCGTTTCTTGAATAGTGAGAAACATGGTGAGACCCCCCCTATATAACAACAATACATTCTCCCTTTCTGATTGAGACTTTGAGCAGATAACCTCCCAATCATTCAAAGTTCGAGCTGGTCCAGCTGCAAGAGGGCCCCAATGCAACCGTGTCCGACATACAACTAGCCCTTGACATAAATAGTTGGTTCCACACACTATAGGTTGCCTTCCTTTCTCCTCCTCAGTCATAGGCATCCTATATTCCAGCCCACTCTTAACTGAATTCCAAGTTGTCATCAACGAGTTAATAAATCTATCCTCCATTCGTTTAGATCCTTTTACCTTCCATGCCTTAAGGAAAATCCATGTACACCCAGGTTCCCAAGGGCCTCCAGTTTTGGGCATCATTTCATGTAATCTGAATCTGAGGAGCTTTTTCCATAACTCATCCCCAGGCATTTGGCCTCTTACTATCAACTTAGCTATCATAGCTTTACTTTGATCTTCTGGGTCTATCAAACCCAGCCCTCCATGACATTTTGGTAGAATGAGAGTTGACCAATCTACCTTACCCCTTGCAAAACCACCATCACTTCCAGACCATAAAAAATTCTTTATCAATCTCTGTATTTACCCAATGGAGGATTTAACAAATATACAACATGAAGTAACATACCACATAGTAGATAATAGAACTTGACTTGTAATGACAATTCTACAAGCAAACGATAATGATTTTGAGCTCCAAAACAATAGCTTCCGACGTATGCAATTCACTAGAGGCACAATATGTAGCTCAAAAGATAAATTTATCCCAACCTGGCATCCCAAGTATCCAATCACATTAAAATCTCCCGCAACACACCAATTATCTAAAAATACATCATATAAATATGACCAGAATTCTACTCTTTCATTTGTCTGATTTGGAGCATATATATTTAAACAACCAAATTGCATTTGCTTTATTTTGAAAATCACATACTGAGCACGACCAAAAACCACTTCAACATAATGTATTATCTCCTCTTTCCACTTATCATTTACTGATATACACACACCTCCATTTGAACCATAAGTCCCAATCCTAGCTGACCAATAAGTGGTCCAATTTCCTTGAGGTACAGAACCATAACCAACAATTCTTTCCCCATTTAGATGATACTGTTGCAGTAACAAAACATCAATTGGTGACTCAAGCATCACATTTTGCAAATCAAGGTGAATCTTTTGCTTCAATTGTTTATACCTATGGCCCCCCAAGCCTTGTACATTCCATGAGACAATTTTCATTCAACTTGTTTGTAGTGTAGAGTCCTCAATCACCAATTCTTTATACTGCCTTCTCACCTTTACTAAGGAATTACCACCATCATTAGCTTTAGCATCCAAAATCTCCTTACATAAAAACCACCAATAATATTGGATGTTAACCTTACTTTGTGTCTCCGATTCATTATCCCGATTTATACATAAATAACCAATCTCTTCGATCACCTCTATCTTACACTTGATAATTATATGTTGTATCCCAATTTTGTTCACCTTTGGCATACAACTAATTTGGACGGCCTCTACTCTCTTTATTTTTCCTTTGTTCACAATTTCGTACAAAGTGGCCCATTTTCTTACAATAAAAGCATTGATTTGCCAATCCTATGAACTGCACTCTTTATTCCTTTTGACCTCCCCCAATGCATGGCAAATTCACAAATGATGGTACATTTGCAATAGTAATAGTATTCATTAAAATCCTCACTTATGTCAACAACACCGAATAAAGAGTATGTGTGTATGTG
>CAKZGI010000017.1 GCA_936914905.1 uncultured Trichormus sp.
ATGTTGAAAGTGTCTACCAAATCCTTTCCCTTCCTTGTGCTTATCTCAATGGTTGGCTTGCTATTTGAGTCTTTCTGCCAAAACTCTATGCTCCCAAAAGTATTGTCCTGGTTCTAAACTTTTTTATACATTTCCAGCAACATTTAAAGCGCCACCCATCCAAACTATTTTTTTAATCTTCGCTTCTATATCTGGTCCTTTTTCTAATGGGACAGCTACAGTTGTTAAAGCTCCTGTCACGATTAATCTGACTGGTTATGGTGCTGACCGCAATACCCGGACCATAAAATCTTGTCCTGTTTGAGCAACTAAAGGTGTAGTAATTGTTTCCTGTTGATTGAGAATAGGTAAATGATCTATAATCAATGAATCACAACGATAAAGACTTAGAAAGAGGTTAATTACCCTAACTCTACTTTCTTCGACTGGAACATGAGAAAATCCCATTAAATCTATTATTTTGCGTGTCGCACTGACAGCAGGTTGAATATAGCAGTCTGCGGGAGTGAGGACAATACCAAGAAGTTCAATATGTTCCACCGTCAAAAGTAGCATAGTGGCTAAATAATCATCCACACCGCCATGATGATCCATTAATACCAGTTGTTTTTTCATATCAGGAGTTTATCAAATGGATGAGTGTATGCAAGCGGCAATTTCTGAAGCTAAACAGGGTAGAGATGAAGGGGGAATTCCCATCGGTTCTGTTTTGGTCAAAAATGGGAAAATTCTCGGTAAAGGACACAATAAAAGGGTGCAAGATGGTGATCCTGTCACTCATGCAGAAATTGATTGTTTAAGGAATGCTGGTAGAATTGGTAATTATAAAGGTACAACATTATATTCCACTTTGATGCCTTGTTATTTATGCGCTGGTGCGGTGGTACAATTTGGGATTAAAAAAGTAATAGCAGGAGAGTCAAGAACCTTTCCCGGTGCAAAAGAATTTATGGTTTCTCATGGTGTAGAAGTGATTGATTTAAACCTTGATGAATGCGAACAAATGATGAATGAATTTATCACAGAAAAACCAGAATTATGGAACGAAGATATTGGGATTTATTGAAGGAGGTAGAAGTTCAGAATTTATCGTTCTCAGTCTCCCTGGGGAAATGTGATCACAGAGTCTCTAACTCTAGTTTCACTAAAGAGAAACGGCTGAAAATCTACAAAGGAGTCTGTGTCTGGCTTTCCATAGTGTTAAGATTAGGAAAG
>CAKZGI010000018.1 GCA_936914905.1 uncultured Trichormus sp.
ACATGTATAAATACAAGGGTTCGCCTTGGTCCCAATCAAGGCGAACAACACCAGTTGCGGGAATCAATACATGCTCTTGTCTACATCTCTCGCTTAATCCTCATTGCCTCTACGCTCTCTTTCTCTCTTCGCTCTGTTTCTGTGCTCATCCCGTGACAGTTTGTTCGCCTTCCTACTACCATGTCTGATTCTAGTGATCCCCTCAATCAAATAATGACAGCCTTGCAACAACTCCAACTAGAAAATGAAATCCTTAGGGACTCATTTAGGGAGTTACAAGCTCGCATTTCTACAACCCCATCACTCATCCAGCCGCAACTCCCAACAAATCCAGCTACCCCCGAGCCACAACTCCCAACAATGCCTACCTTATCCTCGCCCTACATCCTTGAACCTAAGCTCAGCTTGCCGGACAAATTCGACGGTACGAGGGCACGCCTTCGAGGGTTTATCAATCAAATTCGCCTCATCATCCGATTACAACCACAACGTTATCCTACTGACTTTTCTCAAGTTGGGCTCGTGGGCACCCTTCTCTCCGGACCGGCACAAGCATGGTTTGCCCCACTGGTGGAGACGGCGTCCCCTCTTCTAGAAAACTTCTCCGAATTCATTGCCGATCTCGAAGCCACGTTTGGGGAGACAGACCGGCGACGAACAGCGCTTACAAAGTTGTTCTCGTTGCAACAAGGATCTCGTCCAGCTTCCATCTATGCTTCAGAGTTCCGTCAACTCGCATGCGATGTCAACTGGGATGATCAAGCCTTATGCGACCAATTCCGACGAGGTTTGCGTAATGATGTTAAGAATCTCCTCTTAAACTTTCCAGAGCCTACATCACTGTCCCAGGTCATCTCACAAGCAGTGCAATGTGATAATCGTCTTTTTGAATCTCGTTTGGAGGAACGTGGGCCTCGTCGATTTCAACCTTCTACACGACAAACACCAATCGCAAGACCCTATATTTCGGCCCCGCCAGCCTCGTCGAATCTATCATCCTCTAACGATGCACACACACCGATGGAGATCGACCGAACTCGGTTCCAACCGCTAACCGATGCCCAAAGACGATATCGGAGAGACAATGGTCTCTGCCTATATTGTGGCACCTCTGGCCATGTCATCCGTCAATGCCCAGTGAGGAACACTCGACAACAACTCTACCATGCAAGTGCTATTGAGACTTCTCAACAGCAGGAAAACGATCACGTCCAGCCGCAGTAGGAGCTATGCTGCGGGACGCTTCTCTTTGCTCCTACAACTCAGTTATGTCGTCAGGAGGTTTTGTATTGGAAGTAAGTCTTTCTTATGGGTCTATTTCAATACAATCCCACGCCCTGCTTGATTCTGGTGCATCGACTTGTTTTATTGACATTGCATTCGTCCACGCACATAATATACCCATCATCCACACATCACAACCTATACCCGTTGAATCCATCGACGGAAGAGTTCTATCTTCAGGGGCAGTTACACAAGTGACTGTTCCGTTGGTGCTTCAAGTAGGGTCCCACCAGGAGGTCCTAACGTTCTACCTCATTGCATCCCCCCGACATCCTATTGTCTTAGGACTATCTTGGTTGGAGACACACAACCCGACAGTGGATTGGTGCCGCCACTCAATCGTCTTCCCACAACAAGCTCCCTATCCTGATTCCATGGCGACGAACTCCAACTTGGTCGCCCACTCTCCTGATTCCATGGGGACCGATTCAAACTTGGTCGCCCAGTTTCTTGATTCTGTGAAGACCAATTGCAACTCGGTTCCTACACCTTCACCTTTGGTGTTGTTGCGGGGCATCTCCATTCCTACAAACACTCTGCCTGCCAGGTATCATGATTTTTCTGACGTGTTTGAAAAGAAAAATGCTGATCAGTTGCCAGAACACCGCCTCTATGATTGTCCAATTGATCTGCAAGAGGGTGCACACCCACCTTTCGGTCCCATTTATGGACTTGCGGAACCAGAGCTGAAGGCACTTAGGGAATATCTTGATGAGAACATTGCGAAAGGGTTCATCCAACCGTCCAAATCACCGGCCGGCGCCCCAATCTTATTTGTCAAGAAGAAGGATGGGTCATTACGACTATGCGTGGATTATCGGGGCCTCAATAGAGTTACCATTCGTAATCGCTATCCCTTACCCTTAATTCCTGAGCTTTTGGATAGGCTTCGCAGTGCACGTGTCTTCTCCAAAATCGACCTTCGCGGAGCTTACAATTTGGTGCGCATCAAACCTGGTGACGAGTGGAAGACAGCTTTCCGCACGCGCTATGGGCATTTTGAGTACAAGGTCATGCCGTTCGGCCTCACCAACGCACCAGCAGTCTTTCAACACATGATGAATCATATATTTCGGGAATATCTAGATCACTTTGTGGTCATTTACCTAGACGATATTCTAGTTTTCTCATCTAACATGGAGGAGCACACACGTCACGTCAGGTTGATCCTGGCCAAACTCCGGGAACATGGGCTCTACGCCAAAAGTGAGAAATGTGAATTCGACCGAACTTCTATAGAATTTCTAGGCTATGTGATCTCTCCCGCTGGGATCACAATGGATACACGAAAGGTCGCAACGATTCAAGATTGGCCCATTCCAACTCGACTAAAAGAGGTACAATCATTTCTTGGGTTTGCAAATTTCTACCGACGGTTTATTGACAGGTTTTCCACATTAGTACAACCGCTCATTGCACTTACTCGCAAAGGCGTTCCATTTATGTGGACTTCTGCCACACAACGTGCTTTTGATGCACTCAAGAAAGCTTTCATTTCAGCCCCCGTATTGGTCCATCCCAACCCAACCAAACCATTCCAGGTCGAAGCAGACGCCTCAGACTTCGCCCTTGGAGCCATACTCTCTCAGTTAGATGAAAATGGCACACTACATCCAGTTGCCTACTACTCGAGGAAATTCACGGCATCGGAAATCAATTATCCCGTCTACGACAAGGAGCTCGCAGCCATTATTTCTGCTTTTGCTGAATGGCGACCCTATTTGGTTGGGGCACAACATCGTATACAAGTCGTGACCGATCACAAGAATTTAATGTACTTTGCTACCAGTCGTACATTAAATCGAAGGCAAGCACGATGGTCAACCTTTCTTGCCGACTATGATTTTGAAATTTGTTTTCGACCGGGGATCCAACATGGCAAAGCCGACGCCCTCTCTCGGCGTCCAGACTTTGCTCTACGCCCAGGCGATGCCGCATATGCTCAACAGTCACATTCTGTATTCAAACCAGATCAACTCCAATTGTTTTCAACTCTCATGTTGCATGATGACAATTTGCTTCAGGCGATAGCTAAGGCAACCAAGACTGATCCTTTCGCCACCGCAATCATAAAAAGTATGCACGGTTCTTCAACAGCAACACAACGCTCAGATCTACACCAATTTACAGTCCAAGATGGTCTATTGTATCGCGATCACCTCCTCTATGTTCCTGAAGGATCATGTCGCACTCAGGTCCTACAGACCTGTCATGATGATCCCCTCGCTGGTCACTTTGGGGTGGCAAAAACGTTAGAGTTAGTCTCCCGAGGGTTTTGGTGGCCCCAACCCTGGAAGTTTGTGAAAGAATTTATCAAGACTTGTGATGTATGTGCTCGCGCTAAAGTGGTTCACCATCGGCCATACGGACTTCTCCAACCCCTTCCAATCCCAAATCGTCCTTGGGCCTCCATCTCCATGGACTTTATTACTGACCTACCTCCTGTCAATGGGCTTGACGCGGTGCTGGTAATAGTCGATCGTTTTTCCAAGATGGCTCACTTTGTCCCTTGTTCCAAAGCAATTTCAGGAAAGGAGACGGCGGATCTATTGCTTAAAAGTGTCGTTCGGTTACATGGCATACCTGAAGATATTACCTCCGATCGGGGACCTCAATTCATCTCCCATTTCTGGAAACGATTTCTTCAAATCTTTGGAACCTCTCTAAACTTGTCCACGGCATACCATCCTCAAACTGATGGACAAACTGAAAGAGTCAACCAAATCCTTGAACAATATCTCCGGTGCACTATTAGCTACCAACAAGATGATTGGGTCGACTTCCTTCCCTTGGCCGAATTCGCCTACAACAACGCTACCCATACGTCGACACAAGTTTCCCCCTTCTTTGCAAACTACGGGTTTCACCCTCGCTTCAGTATTTCCATTCCTGCGAATTCTGTCAATCCCTCCGCGGAGTCACGTGCTCGCACTTTACAAGAGGTACATCGTGACCTCTCCCTTGAATTAAGAATTTCTAATGACCGATACAAGGCTCAGGCCAACCGTCTTCGATCTGCGACACCGGCCTTTGCAGTTGGTGACATGGTCTGGCTACTACGTCGCCATATCGCTACAACACGTCCTTGTTCGAAATTGGACTACAAAAAGCTAGGTCCCTTCCGTATCATTCAGCGTGTCAATCCAGTGGCGTTCCGGCTAGAGCTTCCTCAACACTTTGGTCTTCACGACGTTTTTCATGCTTCACTCCTCGAGATCTATCATCCTTCTGGGATACCCGGAAGACATTCTTCTCCACCACCACCTGTGGAGTTGTCGACCGGTGAAGAATACGAGGTCGACCAGATCCTTGACTCACGC
>CAKZGI010000019.1 GCA_936914905.1 uncultured Trichormus sp.
TATTTAATAGGGAATGATAATCGTGTATAAGCTAGAATGCTTGCTTGACCTGTAATTCATACACCACTTTATATGATGACTATCATTTTTATTTAGTTAAGACCATTCCAGAACGATCTCTCTACATAAAATATGATAGCTAGACTCAATTCTTAGAAAAACAATGTTTTGAATCATATAATTAATGGTCATTTTGAACTATATCTTGGCATGAAAGTTAATAACTATGCTGTTTTTTGAGGGTTGTTTACTTCAAATTTTGCCCGACAGGGTTTTTTAAACTCAGGCTTAATATTATGGTGGAAAAAATCAACTCTCCGTCATGATTTGATGCAGAGGTTGATGCAGAGGTTGATATCGTCTTTGGCTAAAATGCTTGATTTTGGGTTACCTCTTGGTCATTTTATGGTTCAGAATTTGGCTCAACTTATGTTTCAAGTCACAGGAATCGGAAAGTGAAAAAAGAGGGGTATACTCCAAACGGGTGAAACTTGGATTTATGTCATACTGATAGCGCAGCATGGCGTAAGCCATGCGTAACTTAGTGCAGCGAAGTATCTCGGAGATTCTTCACTATCTCTTTCAGAGACGCTCCGCGAACGTTCAGAATGACACTTTTTTTAGTATGAAAGAAAATTACTGCCTTGTTATAATGACAATTTTTAACGCAGACCTAATTAATCAGATAACCGAGTATGATGAGCAATCGTATATTTATCATTTCTGGATGATGCTGATAATTGTCTGCACAGTAAAGATGCACCCATTGATCCTATTTAGATCATTGTTTCAAAGTAAACAGACTGAACATATTGATCAGCGATCACTATTAATATTAATCGGTAGAAAAGCGATTTGCAGAAATTACAGATCGGTTTGATTTAATTCTGAAATTACAGCTTTTGACCAGCATAAATTGAGCGTACCTCACCATTACGGCGGATAATTGCTTCACCATTACTCACCTCTACCAATGTCCAACCACTGGCACCAATACTCTCTCCTAAATTAATACGACGAGTCACACCATCAACTTTAAATAAAGCCGCAGACTTGTTACCTAACTCTAGCAATCCCTCTAACTCTGCGGAATAGGCAGGTAAATAAACCTGCTGGACTGTAGTTGGTGCTGCTTCTCCCTTGCCTGCTGGTACAGTTATTGTCGCAGTAGGTAGTTTTACTGGTGCTATGCGGGTTGGGAGGGGATTAACTGCTTGTTTTAGAGTTGCTGGTGACATTTCTTCCGGTATTGGCCTTGCCACTGCTTGCACATTTTGGGGTGTATCTTGTACAGACTGAGGTAGAGAAACCTGCCCTGGCAATGATGGTACTTGTGGTAATGGGTTTATAAGTGGAGGTGCTTGGTAAACAGGGACATATACCCGTTCGATAACATTTGTTACTCGACTGGTAACAGGTGAGACATTTTTGGCTGCAACTCGTGGAGGTAAAGTACCAACAGGTTGGGTCTTCGCCAAGGCTAAGGAGTTGGACTGGCTGAGGTTGACATTAGGGAAACCAGATTTAGCCTGTGTGGGAGTGTTGCTTTGCTGGTCAATGACAGCCAAGGCTTCCAGCATATAATTCACCAATTCCCCTTGAGGATCTAGTGGTAGAAGGAGAGGTGATTGTAGCTGGCTTGTTTGTAGCGTCTGCGGAATTATTTTAGAGGTCATATTTGTGAGTAATCCCGACTCTGTTAAATAAAGTATACCCACCATTGCTGCACTTAAAGTTGCTCCCAGAATTAGCAGGTTAGTCAAACTACCACGGTGTTGTTCAGTCCTTTTAGTAATTGCAGTTACAGAAGCAGAATTGAATACCAGTGTACTCGTTTGCTCGTTTTTGCTTGACGACATCGCTTGAACTGCGCGATGTACTGTTTGTGGCAAAACCACTTCTGGTATTTTCATCGTCACTTTTTGCATGGGTATGTACTCTGCCCTCACAGCTTTGTTAGGACGTTTTCTACGACACTCCAGAATGTTGTCGATCTCGGTGAAGAGATCATCCATTAAGCCTTCGGCGTAAGTCTCTATTGACAGGGTTTCGTTAGGGATTAAGTCCTCTACTACTTCGGAAATAATTAGATGGGTGCTGGCTTCTTGTATCATAGACATCCTCTGAATCTAGCTGCTAGGAAAGGGCAAATAAACCCGTAGTGAGTGAGAAATCCAGTGTTGTAATCAATAAGCTAATAACTCATCCCAGAGGAGACTGATTGAGCAATGGTATTAAATTCTACTGTGCTTTGGATAATAATTGATAATTTTACTTCAAAAATCTCTGTAATCGATCATTTTAATCCCCAAATTCCTAATATACTCACTTTTAATGGTTTTTTGTGTCAGCCAATACTGAAAACTCTTTTTATCCCTTGGTTTTACGGATTTCTAAATAAATCAACAAGGCATTGATATCAGCGGGGTTAACCCCACCGATGCGGGCTGCTTGACCAATAGTTAAGGGTTTTACCTTGTTCAGTTTTTCTCTGGCTTCTTTGGAAAGGGTATCTATTGCTGCGTAGTCCAAATCAACAGGTAAGGAGCGATTTGCTTGACGAGCAATTTGTTCAATTTGGTTTTGCTGTCTTGCTAAATATCCAGAATATTTAATATCTATTTCAGCCCCTTCTTTTTCGGCTTGGTTGAGACTGGTATTACCTAGTGCATATCTTTCCAGGTCAATGTAGTGTATGCCTGGACGACGCAGCAGGTCAGCAAGGGTGATTGAGCCTTTGATTGCTTGTTGGGTATTTTGAGCGATAGCACGTCCCACTTCCTCATGCTCTTTAATTCTAGTCGAAAGCAGACGTTCTTTTTCAGCCACAATTTGCTCTTGTTTGCTGGTAAATAAATCCCAACGGCGATCGTCAATTAAACCGATTTCTCGCCCCAACGGTGTCATCCGTTGATCGGCATTATCAGAACGCAGCAACAACCGATACTCTGACCGACTCGTGAGCATCCGGTAAGGTTCACGTAAATCCTTTGTACACAAGTCATCCACCAATGTACCAATGTAACTTTGCTCACGGGGGAAAATTATCATTTCCTCACCCCGCACAAACCGCGCCGCATTAATACCCGCTACCAAACCTTGTGCAGCAGCTTCTTCATAACCCGTTGTACCGTTAATTTGTCCAGCAGAGAATAACCCCTCAACTTTCTTGGTCATTAATGTGGGATAACACTGAGTCGTAGGTAAATAGTCATACTCTACAGCATAGGCTGGACGCAGCATGAAGCAGTTTTCTAAACCCGGAAGACTCCGCAGCATCAACAACTGCAGATTTTCTGGTAAACCAGTGGAAAATCCTTGTATGTATAATTCTGGTATATCCCGTCCTTCTGGTTCAATGAAGATTTGATGACTTTCTTTATCTGCAAAGCGGACAATCTTATCTTCAATACTGGGACAATAACGAGGTCCTTTTGCTTCTACCCAACCTCCATACACAGGGGATAGGTGCAAGTTCTCTTGAATTAACCGATGGGTTTCTTTAGTTGTCCTAGTCATGTGACAGGGTATTTGTTCCCGTTCTACCCAAGCTTGGGGGTCAAAACTAAACCAGCGGACTTCTTGATCCCCCGGCTGAATTTCCATTTTACTGTAATCGACAGACCGCTTATCTACCCGTGCAGGTGTGCCGGTTTTTAATCTTCCTGTTTCAAAACCTAAGCGGTTGAGAGTTTCTGTCAAACCTAACGCCGCAAATTCCCCAGCGCGGCCTGCTTCCATAGATTTGTTACCAACCCAAATTTTACCACCTAAAAATGTACCTGTGGTTAAAATTACAGCTTTGCATTCAAAAGCTACACCAAAGTAAGTCTCAACGCCAATTATTTCATCATTAGCGCCTAATACTAAATCTGTCACCATGCCTTCCCGAGTTGTCAAATTTTCTTGATTTTCAACGATTTCTTTCATAACTGCTGCATATTTGCGCTTATCGGTTTGCGCCCGTAAGGCCCAAACTGCTGGTCCCCGTGAAGAGTTGAGGATGCGTTTTTGTAAATAGGTGCGATCGGCTATTTTACCAATTTCCCCACCTAAAGCGTCTACTTCGTGCGTTAATTGGGATTTTGCT
Organism: uncultured Trichormus sp.; assembly: GCA_936914905.1. GTDB lineage: Bacteria > Cyanobacteriota > Cyanobacteriia > Cyanobacteriales > Nostocaceae > Trichormus_B. The sequence goes on from CAKZGI010000019.1 coordinate 4,091, forward strand.
GGGCCACCCACTGCGGGGTTACAAGGTTGCCAAGCAATTTTGTCTAGATTAAGGGTTAACAGCAGAGTCCGACAACCGAGGCGGGCAGTAGCTAAAGCTGCTTCGCAACCGGAGTGACCTGCACCGACGACGATCACATCATAAGCGTCTTGGAATTCTACTAAATTGTGCATGGTCATAACCAGTTAATAATTAAAAATTAAAAGTTAAAAAAGCTAATTACATTCTATAGTAATAGATTTTCTATCCCTTTTGTCGTTCCTGTTGTAGAAAATTGAATCACTCTGCTATATTGCAACCTCTATTGTAAAGCATTGGAAATCGTCAGATAGCCAATTTCTGGAGGTTCACGCAAAATTCGTTCTGCAAGTGTTTCTCTCCCAATTTCATCTAACGGAAAATTTCGTTCCTATAAAAAAGCTATCACATCATCTGTTATTAGACCTGTCAGGAAAATTAACTTGGTGTCAGAAAAATGGTAGAAGGGAATTTTGACCATCTACCAAAAGGAAAAATCC
>CAKZGI010000020.1 GCA_936914905.1 uncultured Trichormus sp.
CTAGATGATATATTGATACATACAGAATCATGGCCACAACATCTCCAAGTACTCCGCCGTGTCCTACAACGAATCACACAACACCGGTTACAATTACAACTCAAAAAATGCAAATGGGGCTGCACTAAACTGAAATTTCTAGGTTACATGATTTCTGCTGCAGGTATACAAATGGACCCTGAGAAGATCAACTCCATCACCGCATTCCCGCAGCCCACTTCAGTTCGCAAGCTGCAAAGCTTTCTAGGATTGGTAAACTTCTCCTTGCGATTCGTCCCTAATTTAGCAAGTGTAACCCAGCCCTTGCACCGCTTACTAGCCAAAGGGGCCACGTTCTCATGGTCCCCTGAATGTCAGAAGAGTTTTTCAGACCTTAAACAGCTCGTCCAACAGGTTTCAGTGCTCGCTCATCCTGATTTCTCGCGCCCCTTTAAGCTGCAAACCGACGCATCCAACCACGGCTTGGGCGCAGTTCTACTCCAACAAGATAATCAGCAGGAATGGCAGGCCATAGCCTACATCAGCAGATCGTTAACAAAAGCAGAACAAAACTACTCCACGACAGAAAAAGAACTCCTCGCGATTGTATGGTCGTTCCACAAGTTTCATCCATACCTGCACGGCGGTCACACAGTGGTTGAGACGGATCACCAGCCCCTAGTCGCTCTCATCCACAAGCATCATCCCCCCGGTAGACTCTTGCGGTGGACTTTGGCTCTCCAAGAATACCAGTTTACGCTCACCTACTGCAAAGGGACAACCAACATCGTTGCAGACAGCTTATCCCGCACAGAGCAACAAGCAACACAACAACATATACCTACCTCTGACTTTCCCGTCTATATGGAAACACTCGCTGTCACCCAGCAACAGGATAGCCGTATCCAGGAACTCATTCGCCAGGTCTAGGCCCCCCCACAGAACTCAGCACAGAAGACGTATATAGTGATTAGCAATGTATTACATCAGCTGTCCTAGAACACCTGCCACGACCGGTTATTCCGGAAAGTCTCAAACACCACTTCTTGTCCTTTTATCATGACCACCCCTTGTCGGGCCACATGGGGTTCCACAAAGTCCTACATAAGGTTCGTTCACATTGCTATTGGCCAAAGATGCGACAGGATATCGCACACTATATACGCACCTGCCCCACCTGCCAAAGTATCAAGACACAACCTCCGAAGGTTGGTAAGCTTTGTCCCATAACAGTCACTCAACCTTTCGAGCTAGTAGGTTGGGATTTGGTGGGACCATTTCCTATTTCAAAACAAGGAAACAAATATATCCTTGTCATCACAGAATACCTTACCAGGTGGTGTGAAACTGAACCCCTTCCGGATACAACAGCCTCTACCGTGGCCAATGCACTCTTACGCAAAGTCATATTTCCACATGGTTGTCCACTTCAGCTCCTATCCGACCAAGGCCCCCAATTCCGATCTGAAGTTATGCAAATATTGTCCAAGGCGTTAGGAATCAACCAGCTATTCACGACACCATACCATCCCCAGACAAATGGCCTTACATAACGAATGAATAAAACACTCAAACAAGTTATCGCCTCCTATGTTGACCCGCTCCAAACTAACTAGGATGCCATGGTACCCTTCGCCACTCATGCCTACAATACCTCCGTGCAAGCTTCAACTAAGGTCAGCCCCTTTCGCACTCTCTATGGCAGAGATCCTCGATTCCCACCGGAGATCCACACCATTGACACTAGCAATCCCAAGTATAGCGATGCGGCCGATTGGTGGTTGTACCTACACCAAACCCAACCTCTATTACGCCGCGCAATTCAACACAACCTACACATCGCACAACAACGCCAAAAGAAGAACTATGATCAAAGGCGCAAGGAAGTCACCTACCAACCCGATGACCTCGTCCTCCTCTATTTCCATGTGCGACGTCGGGGATTAAGAGAATCATTGATTCACCGATGGATAGGACCATACCGGGTCATCGAGCCATTGCGCGCTAACTCTTACCGCCTGCAACGTCTCTCAAACCACACCACAACCACAGCACATGTAACCCGAATGAAGACGTATGTCGAGAAGGTTCCACCACCGTCAATGCAACTTCGTGAGAGGGGAGGTGTGGTGGGTCCCTCCACCATGTGAACACATACCTGCACACTCCAAAAGAGAAACCGAATTATCTTGATAAAGCATGTAACCGTTAGAACTTGTAACTACTCAAGAGACTTATAAATAGAGAAAGAAGGCTTGTACAAGGCAAGCTATTTCTGCAGTTACTCTTCTTGCATAGTGTCCTATTCTTGCACATCACATTTGGTGGAAGTGACGGGCTAGTACCCTTATGAACTTCCAAGAACAATCTCACCTTGAGATGCAGTCCCCTCCCTACGAAGACTGCACTATGCATCCCGAGTTCTCTTCTCAACAGCCTCAAGCTTCACATCCCACACAACCGTTGGAAGAGATGTTCCATGCCATGCTGCTACAAATGAATAACACAAACCAAGCTTTAATGGCAATGCTCTCTAACCAACAAACCACTCGACATCACCAAATGATACAGCCTTCTCGTTGTGATACCAAAGTCCGCCCAAAGCCATACGCCGGTCTCCCCACAGAAGACGTCCTAACATGGATCGACCACTTCGAGAATGTCGCCAAATATCATCAGTGGAACGAAGAACGCATGGCAGCCGAATCCAGCACGTTATTCGAGAACATCGCCGCCACATGGTTCGTCCAGCAAAGCGAAGCCACCAAAGAAAGTTGGCAACTCATCAAAACACAACTGATTGAGAATTTCGCCCATCAAGATGTGGCACAAACTGCTCTGCAACAGTTGCAACACCTACGACAACAACATCAAGAACCCGTCTCTCAATTTGGGGTTAAACTTAATCAGTTGCTCCTGAGGATCGATCCAGCCATGTCCGACAAAATGAAACTTTCTTTTCCTTTGGCCGCGACTCCGACATGATCTTACCCGCCGTGTCCGTGATCAAGCACCTCAAACATTTCACCACGCCATCCAAATAGCACAGGTAATTGAAGCTTCTTCTATTCTTGATATAACTAACCCACAAATCCCTACACCTCCCCCACACAGAGCTACAGAATTAGGCCCGACCCCGATGGATATCGACGTACAAAATGCTCAGATATCCCAACGGCGCCTACACGAACGAGACAATCCAGGTCGCCCACGCCTACCCGAACGAGACAATCAAGGTCGCCCACGTTCTTTTCACTGCAACATTTATGGACACGTTCGTAAACATTGCCGCAAGTTGAAACAACAACAATCACAGAAAAATTACACACACACACACACACAGAATGTTCAAGTCACATTGGCCGATGCCGCATCCCTCGCAGAGTTGCCGGGAAACCTATAGGAGGGACAATGGCGGAAGAGCAACGTCCACACCTCCAAGCATCTTCATCTTCCACAAGGTTGGTCTGTTCCACGACGGTACTCATAGTAGACAGCCAACACGAGGCACTTCTTGATTCAGGTAGTAGCATTTCCTCCATAAGCGCACAATTAGCCGCCTCCCTACATCTCCCAACACAATCCGCACAGCCCACTAGCGTTCTCTTTGGTGATAATAAAGAAATCTATCAATCTCACACACAAATTACATGTACCTTTTCCATTGCACATCATATATTCACCCACACATTCTACATTTTGCCCCGACAACTATTTCAACTCACCATGGGTTGCGATTGGTTCATTAAAACCGGCGCACAACTTCACTTTGACTCAAAGAATCTCATATTCCCAAATGCATTACCCATTCCTATATTCTCTAACATTGCACTTGCATCTGCCACAATCAACACACAAGTTACCACAATCCCGCAAGAATCAAGAGCACAGGATATCAAAGAGCTTCTCCAACAGTTCCCAAACCTATTTGACCAGTCTGCACAGACTGCCCATGTGAACTTCCCGACCCGACATGTGATCAACACAGGCAACGCCCCTATGGTCCATATGGCACAAAGACGCCGATCCCCATTAGAACATGACAGAATCAATCAAGCTGTGACAGAAATGCTAGCGAAAGGAATCATCCGTCCCTCTCAAAGCGAATGGATATCAGAACCTGACCTGGTACACAAAGACGATGGCAGCTACCGTTTTTGCATCGACTTCCGACCACTCAACCAAGTAACTATACACGATCGTTATCCGCTACCCTGAGTTGATGACTTGCTTGACAGGTTAGGGAGATCTCAGTATTTCACCTCCTTGGACCTAGCCTCCGGCTATTGGCAGATCCCACTAGACGAACGAGATGCCCATAAGACAGCCTTCCGAACGAGCAAAGGCCTCTTCGAGTTCCGACGGATGCAATTCGGCCTATCGGACGCAGGGAGCACCTTTCAACGCATGGCGAATAACATCTTCCAGGACTTCATAACAGAAAGTGTCTTAGTAGTATACCTGGATGATATATTGATACATACGGAATCATGGTCACAACATCTCCAAGTACTCCGCCGTGTCCTACAACGAATCACACAACACCGATTACAATTACAACTCAAAAAATTCAAATGGGGTTGCACTAAACTGAAATTTCTAGGTTACATAATTTCTGCTGCACGTATACAAATGGAC
>CAKZGI010000021.1 GCA_936914905.1 uncultured Trichormus sp.
ATCTCTCTCTTTATGACATTGTAGATCTCCCTCTAATAATAGAATGGGGGCTCTAGGCAGATAGGTATGCTTCATAAGAAGATTGCATTGTATGATACCAATCATGTGTGTCTGGTTGGGAAAGATTTACTAGTACTACTTAGACTTGGACCTTCCCAAGTACAAAACCCTATTGGAATTCGGCACAAACCAGAAAATGTATGACAAAAGTTTAGAACATAAATTCAATTAGAAATAAGAGGCACAGAGAGGAAGAGGATTCTTGAGAGTGAAAGCTAAATCAACATAGGTATCTTATAAGAATGGATAGATAGGTTTTGTACATTTATTATAGGCATGTCACTTCATGTAGGTAAAACATGTCACTCATTGTATACAAGCTGGAATTGTGTTTTGTGGACTAACTTTTTCATCTTGTATTCAAGTTGAACTTGCATCAAAAGTTGGAATTGAAAAAACAGGAATGGTTTTGCTAGCACAAGAATAGATTGAAATCCCTTGATATAGAAGCTTATCTCTTAAAACTATAATAGAAGTTTACAGAGGACTTATCTCCTAAAACCATGATTAAACGGTTTAAATCGTTTATAAAACATAATAGTTAATTTTTTAATCTTAGTCAGAGACTGTAACCCAAATGTGCAGCGTGTGTTATTTGAACTTTGCCCACTCACTCGCTCATTGTTCATTCACCTACTACTCATTGCTCTATTCATGCGCTTCCTTGTCTTAACACCAAGTATATTAACGGGCATTTCATCTCCAGCTCGATCTCTTCCTTGTTGTTTAATCTTTTATAATTTACTTGTATACGATTAATCTAGATTCATCATTTAATAATTTTTGTTATACTTTTGTATCCATTATGATGGGCATGGAAGACCCATAACATTAAGATGAACACATGTGCAATTCAGAGTCTTCACCTAATTCAATAGCATCAACTTCTGTAAGTGATTCTCAATTCCATTCAAAGAAGCGAGCACGAGTCTCATGGACGGAGAAACATATTATCAATATTCTAGATGCAGGTGTCTCTCATCGTCGTTGCAAACATTGTAGTGCTTTATGGTCAATAAATACATCTACTGGTACTATATCTAAGCATTTATTAGATAATCATAGCATCAGTATGACATCTCCATCACAATCATCTAGCATTGTAATTCAGCCTCCTTTAGATGCATCTAAATTTTTAATATCACGGGCATTGGAGAAAAAAATGGATAACTCTATAGCCCAATATTTTATCACAGAAATCTTACCTCATAAGCATGTTGAATCACCCGGTTTTAGGAAGTTCATGAATAATTATATGCCAGGTTATCAAATTAAGTCAGCTCGTACAATGAAATGAACTATGTTGCATATGTATGTTGTCATTCGACAAGAAATTATCAAGTTTTTGTCTAAAAAAATTTGTCGTTTTCCCATTACATATGATGGGTGGAAAAATAACAGCTTAGTAGGCTTTTTTCCAGTGACATTACATTGGGTTGATCAAGAGAAGGGTAAACCAATATCTATGCTTTTAGACTTCTTACATGTTGCACCTGGTGATGGGGTAGGATTACGTTGTGGTGAAGCTTTATTTAAGCGTCTAAGGTCATTTGATATTTCTTCTCGCCTTATGTGTACAATAGCCGATGGAGCTAGTGATGCAATTGTTGCTTCCAAGGAATTGAGTAGATTGTTGCATGAATTTCATGGTTGTAACATTTTGCCTTCGTCACATATTTTAAGATGTATGGTGCATACATTTCAACTTGCTACTAAGGCTGCACTAGATGTCATGTGCCCTACTACTATGAAATTACGAAAGACCTTAAAGTTAATACGTAAATGCAAAACTCATAGAGCTTTATTTAAAAGGTATTCTAGAACTATGTTTGACAAAGGCGAACGAGAGCCACCTTGCATGGATGCCGTCACTAGGTGGAACTCTACTTTAGTGATGTATCAACAAGCTATTCAGTTGAAAGATGTTATAAATTGGACCATAACCGAATGTAGTGTGCCTACAAATGTCAATGAGTATTTGCTAACAAGAGAGGAATGGACTCACGTAGAAGGTATGATAGAATGGTTGGCGATGCCTGCAAAAATTAGTAAGTTCTTTAGTGGATCGAAGTACACCACTCTCTCATCAGCGGGTTCCATTCAGCCGTTTCCTAGATCATTGCAACAATTATGTGGCAATGGATATTACAGTTTTTCCAAATATGTCAAATGTGGCAACACTTAAAGTACAAAAAGAAACAAGTCAAGCATGTTTGCAATATTTGATAAAGTACCAAGAAACCATAAAGTCATTGCCATCAAGGATTGCTATGTTCTTGGATCCAAGGTACACATGTTGCTTTTAATATTTATAGCTCGTCTCTTTCAGAAATATGAATTTCAATATTCTATATTTACAAATTTCTGTACTTTGCATAATTTGTTGTATATGGAATTTGATAATAGGGTTCCTGCCCAAAACAATCCAATTGAAGAAAAGTTGGATATAGATGAAGTTGAAAAATTGTTGGAAACACATTATCATGTAGATGATGTTGTGTCTGACATAGAAGTAACTATAATGAAAAACCAAGAGCATTCCGTTTTTTGGGATATGTTGGGTGTTCAAAACCAATCTGAAATTGTCACATCTTCCAAGGCTGAAATAGAACATTTTCAAAAATATCCTCCTGCGAAGGTTGAAAACGATCCTCTACAATGGTGGACCAAAAATAGGTACTCATAATTTCTTTCATTTCTCTCATTTGTTCATGTTTCAAATTTTCATATTCAAAAAATTACATTAATTTCGTTTCATAATTGTGTGAAAATTCTACATCTATTTTGTTTCATAGATTTATTCTGGAATTAGAAATGTGCATTCTTTTGTTTCAATATTTTAGAATTCCTTACATTTTCATATTTATTTTAGGAGCTAGAATTGTGCATTCCTTTGGTTTCAGAACTTTCACAATTCTAATATGCAGTTTTAGAAATATCCAATTATTAGAATTGTGCACATTATAATATTGGTGTCAGAATTTTAAAGTTTTTCCAATATTGACTTTAATTGGTCAGATTTACTTTACCTCGATTGTACAAGATGGCACTAGATTATTTGGGGATTCCAACATCATCTGTACCTTCTGAAGAAGCAAACTCAAAAGCGAAGGAGAATTTTGAGGGTAGAGATCGCATGCACAAATGCACTTTTAGGGCAGAAATGTGCACAAGATCTTGGATGAATGTACTTGAGGAGGCAGGTGTCACCTTGCCTGATGATTTTAATGCTGCATTCCAGGAATTAGAAATCAACATGCAAGATATGGTCACAGAGATGAAGTAATTGATTATATAGTAACTGGAGGAAAGAAGTTGACTACGATGTAGCAACTTAAGAACTGTGATAACTTAACAGGTGTCAGGTACTTTATTTTGCTTCACAACATAGTGGGGGATTTTCTTATAGAATGCATATTGGATTAACATATTTTTCTGGTAAACTATGATTATTGTGTAAGTCTAATGAAACTGAAGGAATGTGTTGTAGTCTACAAATGAGAATTGCAGATTTTAGAACTTAACTGTTAAGTTGTTGACAATTACTAGAATTTTGTCAGTAGTTAGTGCCTGAAGGCTGATATGGTTTACTGTGTGCAATCATTAAAAATTTGTTAAATTAAACGTTCTAGTATTGATAGCATTTACATGATGTTCAATTGTCAATTGGGTCTTTAGAATTGTTGAATTATCAGTTGCCCGAAATTTTATGAACTTTGCGATATTTAAAAACTTGATTTTCTAATGAATGTGTAATATCAATAAGTTGGTTGTGGATTGGCTTAAACGGTTTAAGCTTAAATTGGTTTGGTTGTGGTTTAACGATATCGCAAAAATCACCGAGGAAACATGAAGTTGAGGGAGGATCATCGGGCCCTTGAACCAAAGGATATCAAGATAAAATGATAAAACTATAATTAGCACATTTGAAGATTAAGTATCAAACATCCACTTTCATTAATCAAGAGAAAGATTACAAACTCCGAAGTTGGAGTTTTTAAGAGTATAAAGCAGCTTAAAATTTAGTTTGGGGTTTATGAGAGTAGATTTTGAATTAGGGTTTCTATGAGTATATATATAATTAGGGTTAAGAATTCTCTAGTATCTCACCTCTCCCTTACGTACACACTAAAAAAAACTTCATGGCCTCTTTCTAATATTTATAGGTATGAAGAGCTTGAAGTTCATTTGGAATGCATGAGTGAACTAGGCGTTCACATTTATGACCTTTTTCATGAATTCTGGATCAGATTCTATAAAGCCATATTCGTAAATTCCGAAACTACTAGTTAGATTCGCAAATTCCATAGACGATCCACAACTATCACAATCCACAATAGTGATGATTCACTTCTGGGATCCGCAACAATGATGATCTATAACCCGACTAGTTTGGGAAAACCGGCTCTTGTGCGAAGCCAAGCTCTAACAAGGGGATATGAGAAGAATAGATGTACGGCCCTTATATATCATTGCGG
>CAKZGI010000022.1 GCA_936914905.1 uncultured Trichormus sp.
CTTGTCGCCCTCAAGCACTGTCTCTAATTGAGTTTTTTGACCAACCTATCAAAGCGACGCTTAACTCTGCTTTGTAGAGACCTTCTTTAATCCCTCTAGCTTAGACCTGAATCCTTACATTTTGACTTTAGAATTTCACGTCATCATGTACATTTACCATCTGAATATTTCCACTATTAGAATAGTGGGTGCAAGGCATGGAAAACCTGTTATTTTTGCTGTGGATACTGGTGTGATGTATGCAGCAGGTTACATTATTTATTGTTCTGATAATTGTGTTTGGTTAGTCGACCATATACCACCTGAATATTTACACTGGATTGAGTTTTAAATATGTCCTTGGACAGACTTCATAAGTAGATATAACTACTAATGTATGGATAGGAATTTTCATGGATTAGACTATGAATATTATTGCTTGGATAATTCTGGGAGTGATTGCTGGAGCTATAGCTAAAGCTATTTATCCTGGTCGGCAAGGTGGCGGGATTTTAGCAACAATGGTATTAGGTATCGTTGGTGCTTTAATTGGTGGAACTTTAGTTACTTTGTTAGAAACAGGAACATTACAATTTACCGCTGCAAATTTGAGTATTCCGGGGATAATTGTGGCAATTATTGGTGCAATAATTGCTATTTTTCTTTGGGGATTATTTACTGGACGTACCAGTTATTAGTGGAATAGTTAAGATGATTGAATACCTATAGCCAAGATATTAGCAAATAAAATTTAGTCAACTCTACAAAGGTAATGAGTTTTACCCCATTACCTATTACTCATTATGGAAATTAAACTCTATACAAGAAATTAAACACAAATTTTTACTCTTGACCAAACACCATTTTTATCTTCATCAAATTGTTGATGAACTGCATCCCAAGCAGATTGTTCAGCGGTAAATTCCTCAGATGAACTTATATCATTTAGTACGGTTTTATAACCCTGAATAAATATGGGCTGTGCTTCTTCTGATAGATGAGCGCGAACTTCAGGAGACAAGTTTTCTGTACTGTTAGATGGACCAGGACAAGTATGAGTTAGTGCATTACCAATGGTCTGAATTTCTTCACCTCCACCACTTTCTAATAGCAGTTGAAATTCTCCAGTGTGATCGCTCGGAATTTCTACCATTAATAAAACTCTCCAGCTTGTAACCGGGTTTGGTAAACCGCAGCTTTGTCTTCTCGCATCCCCGAAGCACTAAAAACTGATAGCAAGCCGGCACCGATACTACCTGCGATAGCACCACTCGCAGCACCCAGCAACAAAGCACCAATCGGTCCTGCTGCTACAACTGGTCCCAGAAAGGGAATAAACAATACACCGATACCCGTCAATAAGCTGAGGAATGAACCAAACAAAGAACCAAAAATCGCCCCTGTTCTCAAACCTCCTAAAATTACATCTCGCTTAGTAATAAAACCAGGAATTCGCGTTTTTTACTGGAAATTTCTACCCATTACCGAAATATGATCCTTCGGTACACATCGATCTAGTAAACTTCGAATTACATCATCAATTTACTTTTATTCTTCAAATATAGCTGAGATGGTACGCTCTACTAGATATCCTTCTGGCAGTTCTTTACTCCTTGTAATTTTTCTGGGAGTTTATATTAACAACTCTCGACTAAACACCCACTGGAATGTTAGTTTCTATCGGTTGTTGTTTCCCATCCGATTATAACGGTTGTCCTTCAATAAATGAGCGCAACATCCAAACCATTTCCTCATGTTCTTCCATCAACTCAGTTAAAAAATTAGCAGAACCCTGATCATGAAATTCTTCACTACACCGATCTACATGATTCCTTAAATTGCGGATTAACTGTTCATGATCTTCCACCAGTTTAGTTACCATTCCCATTGCTGTAGGAATTTCCCCGCTATGTTCCTTGAGAGTAGCAAGACTCAGAAATCCCTCCATTGTGCCAGTGGGATAACCTCCCAAAGTCCGAACTCTTTCAGCTATTTCATCAATATTTTCCGTCAGTTCTTCATAGTGTTCTTCCCAGAGTTTATGCAAAGTGCGGAACTGAGGACCGACAACATCCCAATGATATTTTTTAGTTTTTACTAGCAGTACATAGGCATCTGCTAAATCTTGATTTAACAAATTCATCACGCCCTGACGTTGTTCATCAGTCAAACCAATGTTGATTTTATGTATGGTCATTATTTCCCATCCCTATTAGCACGTAAATGGCTTGAACATAAGTTCTCAAAATATCGAATTGATCAACATCAATCAAAGGTAAGATTAATGTTTAATTACGGTTATCTATTTGGGAAGAGGTAGATCATGTACAATAATAAAATCCCTGACTTATTTTTGATCTTTTTAAGAAATTCAAAATTGATATTAGGAGTCGGGGATATGGGTATTACTACAAATTATTTATTGCTACCTGTAATTTTTTCCAAAAATCCTTCTACTTCCTGTTCTACAGAAGTTGCACTTTGTGAATCTTCAGGACGCTTCATTTTTTCAATATCAGCCTCTCCCTGAACTTCATTTAGTCCTCTCCGTGTTTTTTCTTGAGATTCCTTCATTCCTATGGGTGGTTCTTTAGCGGCCTCATCAGTTTTGCGTTGAATTTCCAATAGTTGTGTGGGTCCTCCTGTTGGATCATTCTGATAACTACTGATAGCTAAAGCAGGAAAAGCATGAAATAAAAATATGAAGCTACAAGTAAAAACCACTAATATCAATCTTGATGGTAATTGCAATAATCTAGATTTAACAAAATCAAGTACTTTCATTATTTTTATATTCTCAGGTTTATTTTGTGGTTCATTGTTAAATGTTAATTTAATCGAATATTTCTTTAATCAATCTACAGAGAGAATTGCACTCAATCTTGAATTAAAATAAAAATAACTCTCTAGACAGAGAAAAACACTCACTAAAAATATCTCTCTAACCCTCTTTTTTCAAATTATGGAATATAGCAGTACTCGCTCAAATTGACATGTATATCCCACTGGTGATCATTCAACAAGTTTTGCTAAGCACCCACGCGACTTTCCATGTCACCACTGTTGTTTGTGGGGTATTTAAGACGTAGTTCTAGTGGTCTGTCAAGGAAATCTTCCTCATTCTCTATCTTGGCGATCACGTTCCTGAATAGGTGGTTAACACCCCAGTGGTGAGAGGTGAGAATCCTCGTCATCCATACTAGTGTTAATCCCTGTGTCTATGAATGCGCCAATACACTTGATTTTCGAAACAATTGGTGCATCTCAATTCTCTAAAACCCTTTTTCCTTTTGCCTTTTGCCTACGTAAGTAATTTTAGATATCAAACTGGATTGCTATATCATAGAAAAAACCTTATGCCCCACAATTATAATTCCACAAACAATCACAACACAACAATGAAAATAATTGGTCTTGCCACAATAGCATTATCTCTAACCTCTTGTCTCAGAGACCTAAATACACTACAATTAAAAACCAAAATCGAAACATTAAAAATTTCCATCCCTGAGAATAAGTCAAACTCCAAATCGCAACCGTTGGGTACAATTAAAAACCTAAATTTTACCGTTTATGCTAAATTTCAAGGGAAGACAGTTTATAAAGTCGAACCCAGAAACAACGAGAAAGTTGTTGCTTTAACTATTGATGATAGTCCCTGACCAAAAACCACAGTAGAAATGTTAGGTATCCTAAAACAAACGGTAAAAGCTTTACCAGAAATTATTTATGGACTGAAACAACAAGGTTATAAATTTGTCACAATTGCTGAATTATTAGAAATGGGAAAATAATCAATAAAACAGAATATGCCCAAAAATAAGTGCAAAAAAATACCAATATTTTTCGGTTTAGTTGCTGTCTTTTTATTACTAATATGAAGTGCGGAATGTGGGATAATTACTAAAAGCTTACAAAGTAAAGCTCTTCGTAATTATCACGATTAGAAAGGGTAAATTGTGATCGCTAACTACCAGCTTGAAAAATCTGGTTAGCAGTTAAGGACAACTCTGAGAAAGTTGGCGATACGATCCGGTCATCACCTCTGAACTGACTAACTTGATATTCCTCCTCAAGCAGTTCGTGAATAAAAATAGTTGGTTGCTTGGGACTACCAATAAACCGCCTACCACCTAAGCCTAAGTAATCAGCAATCCAATATTCAGGAATACCGATTCCCTCATAATCCTTAACCTTAGTCAAGTACTCAACACGCCAATTTGTACTGACGACTTCAATTACTAAAGGGATTGAAGCACTCAGGATAACTGTAGATTCTTTCTCCCACAATCGTTTATTGACCAAGTTGGGACGGTTCAGCAACAGGATATCTGGTAAATAAGCTGATTCACCATCAGGAGGCTTGACCAATGCTTGATTAGGTACGAAGTAAGGTAGGATTTAATCTTTTATATTCAAAGACTATCTCCGTAGTTAAAAACCCTTTAACTTCTTCATCTCGTCCCAGTGGCTGTGACATCTCAATAATTACCCCGTCATCTAGTTCATACGGTCCCCCCTCTGGTTTCCATTGGACAAACTCTTCAAAGGTTACTAGCCTAGTATTAGGTAAGGCTTGAACCATAATTTACCTACCTTTCTGTTTTTAGCATTTTTGGTTGCCGATAGTTGGCGATCACAATTTGGTTATTTTTTCTGTTGAGAGTTTGTCCAGTTAACTATTAACTCTCGTGCCTGTTGACTCATTGAGGTTTTTTGTTAAGCGCAAAAAACCTTGAATTGAGTTCGTTCCTCATCAGTTAGAAATACTACGAGTTTCACTGTTTTATCTTCTTCCTGAGATTGAGTCACCTAATCTACCTACTTAATGTATAGCTGCATTTTGCCTAATTATGGCATTAAGCAAGCTGTTAGCAAATTAGCTAGTTGAGCTAGTTCACTTATTATACCTATACCTAGGTAGTCTATCTTGGTAAGATAGGCAAGATAATATAAACCCGTTGCAGTCCAAAGCAGTCCAAAACCTTTGTAATGGCTGAAAACAGTCTGTTCGTTTGCCAACAATTGCAGCACTTGAAATTTTACGTGACCGTGTTTTATCTGAACTAAAGTTGGGTAAGCAAGTATATGGGTATAAAACTGCTCATAAAGCTCTCAATCGTTTGTTTTATTGCTTAGCTAACAAGCTAATATAGTGCTTTTCCGAATTCGCAAAAGGTATCCGTATCTCCTCGCCTTTAGGCAGGAGTAGGCAGTAGAGTGTCAATCACTCACAACAGATGCACACAGTTGAGCTTCTTACCACAATTTCCGTAAAAAGAACTCGGTGTGATCGCTCATCATAGTAACAAGCACACCCACAGCATTCTCAGAACTATCTGATAACCAAGAACCCTGCAAAGTGACTTCCAGATATTCAGCATCACACACAGACAATTCCATGACTTCAGCATCATGTTGCTGAACCTCAGCCTTCAGCCTTTCTACCCCTGGTAACTCCACAGGAAGCAAAAAGGAAGCTATGCTGGGTTCAAAATGCAGTGGTTGACCAACCCGTAGGGCCAAAATCACTCTTTGTTCTACCCATTCTTCCAGGGACAGAGCGAGATGTTCCAAATAAAAACAATTTTCAGTGTAAATTAATTTCAGCATTCCTTTTGCTCTCCTGTTATTCCAGGTTGGCTTACATATCTATCCAAAACTGTTCTGCAAAAGAAACAGCTGGATGTTGTCGTACCTTTAGTTTTTTTTGCAATTGCATACCACTTTCCCCAAGGGTTTTATCACCTTTCCGAGAGTTACATCTTTCACAAGCTGTCACTACGTTATCCCAGGTATGCAAGCCACCCTTAGATAGATCGGGGAATCAAATGATCCAGAGTCAGAGGTTTGATACTACCGGAATATTGACAACTGTGATGGTCTCTGCGCAGCACTTCTCGTCGATTCACTGGCGGCATTTTCCATATCCTTTCAGCCCCAGGGATTTTTAAGTGGATATGTTTTGGTACGGAAACTACCAAGCTACGTGAGCGAACTAACCATCCCCGCTCTCTAGAAAAATCTACTGGTTCAGCCTTATTACTCACTAATAACACAATTGCTCGTTTGATATTTACCCGACACAGTGGCAAGTAATTCTGAGAAAAAACCACCACGGATTGTTCTAACACTTCCATGGCGCTTGTCACAGTCTGACTCCTTATCAACATTTGTCAGTCTCTTCACTGTTAACTGTTAACAGTTAACAGTGAAGAGACTAAAAACCCCCACTTCTGATTTAGGTGAAGCGGGGGTTAAAATTTGACCTGATATTTTTCCGGTCTTATTGCGGTACAGCATTTTTGCTCTTGTACCTCCCGCTTCTTGTTTCTATTTGTGATTTACTATTTGGCGCATCAAAACCTATATATCTAAAATCATCATTATCCTCAGTTTTTTATATCTAAAATCATCATTATCCTCAGTTTTTTGCTCACCATGCAGGCTGTGATCGCCTATAAATAGATACTCCACTCCCACAGCGGCAGATTCCCAACAGACCAGCCAAATGTTGGAATGCGAACTAGTAGAAATGGGGTAAATAGATTTCACAGAAAATTTCACCTATTGAACATTACTGTAAACATACTACACTTGTAGTACTATCTTGTCTATTAAGGAGAAAAAATCATGCATACCATCACACGCACCTCAACCACTGATATGGAAGTTACCAGCATCCGCTTGGAACGCGAACTAAAAGATAAACTCAAAGAAATAGCAGGTAATCAGGGATATCAGGCTTTGATCAGAGATGTCCTCTGGAATTATGTGCACCAAAAATCCGGTGAATGGAAACCCCGATTTTCTCGTGCTGATATTCGAGCCAGTATAGCCGCCACAGCACAGCAAGATGAACGCTGTGTCCTCACAGGTAAATTAATTCCATCTCAACAACCTATGTTATTGGGACTAACAAAGAATGGTGATATGGTGCCTCTAAGTGTTGAAAGTCTAGGTGACTAGTTCATAACAGATCCATAACCTTTAAGCTTTTGCAACAGGTCAGAATAAATGCAGTTTAATTATTTAAAGCAGTAACTAAGCTGCATTTATTCTGACCATCTCTCTAAGAGAGAAGTTTGATATTTTGATATAAGGTGAGGATTTGGTCAACATATTCAACACAAGCAGTATTTATACAATGTTTTTCGGATACATTTGACTTGATTCGATAGAATTTAATTAAATGTCAACTACTCAAGTAAACTAAGTAAAAGGTATTTTATTAATCACTACCCTAATCAGCAGTTGTACTTATTAAATTTATGGTAATTTTTCTTTAATTCCAGAAAAATTACGGTTTATGTAGAGTTACAGACAAGATATCCTAGTTTTGAGATACTAAACTAAATCAACTTAAAATTTTCGTAAATCTTGGAAACGAGGCTCTCACATTGGGAACATTATCGTGATCTAGAAAGCAAAGATTAGTTGATAAAGCTAAAAAATACCATTAACCAAAACATAAATATGTAATCAGATTTTAGAAAAAGTCTTCATAAACAACTTACGATTTATCCGGGTGCTGCAATATAACTCAAAAGTTAAAAACTACACAAAACTTGGGTGCAAAGTAAACAAATGGATTTTTATCCACCAGCGAACCAATAATGAAGAAGCGTTTATTATCACCGCCAGGATACGTAGATGACAATGATGTAGAACAACTACAGCCATATCGAGCCCAGCTCATGCATCAACAAGAAAACACCGCCCAAGCCTTGGCGCAAAAGATAAATTGTATTATTGCCAATAGCGAGGCGACATCATTGATGTTGCAAGAAATTGCTCACTTATTGGGAGATGTATTCAAGGTAGATTGCTGCTGTTTGATGAGCGTGACTAGAGATACACCAAATAAAGGTTCTACCGTTAATTGGTGTAGTGAACAATATTTGGGATCACCCCATTCCCAAGAAATCTTATCAATGGATCAGTTATTAGTAAGTTCCCCGGTTGTACAATGCGTTGCTGAACCATTGACAGTTGAGGATATTTCCTTAGTTCAACAAACTCTATTATTTAGCTCTCAGTCTCTGCCAATCCCGATTAAATCGGTTTTAGCGATTCCTACCCGATTTAGTGGTCGTAATAACGGTGTAATTTGCCTGATAAAATTCCAAACATATCAATGGGATGAATCAGAAAAAAAATTACTCCAATCAATAGCTTCATCTTGTGCGATCGCTTTGGCTCAAGTAGCACAAGCACAGATATTAAATACTCAAAAGCAGTATTTACACAAGAGCAGCCAGCATCAAATTTTAATTAAACAATTAACTATACTAAGCCTTAGTAACTTGGAGTTAAATCAAATGCTCCAGTTAGTTATTTCATCAACTGCTGAATCATTAGAAGTTGATCGAGGATTACTAATCCTATTGAAATATACAGATCCCATGTTCAGGAATCGTCCTAAAAAGCAAATTCCTAAAGCCAAAGCCACCCTGATGGGAGAGTGGACTAAAGCTCAAAACACCAATCACACTGAACGAGAAAACTTAGAGCAGAGTTTTTATTTATCAGAATGTGATTTATGCCAGCGTGTATTTACAGAATCGGGAAAACCGATCATGATTGATAACTCGAACGAGCAGAATGATAATTTCCAGCTAAATCCATTGTTCGCCATTGAACAATTTCCAGCCACAATGTTAATGCCATTAGAAAATCAAGGCAAGGTTTTAGGATTTGTGGTTTTACAGCAAGAAATTACTCGTAATTGGCAACCCGCAGAATTAAATCTTGTAGAAATGGTCTGCGCCCAATTGAGTAATGCCATAATTCAATCACAAACATTGCGGCAAGTACAAAATTTAGTAGATGAAAGGACAGAGCAACTCAAAAGAAGTTTGGAAGTACAGGCAAAATTGTACGAGAAAACAAAGCAGTATGTTGAGCAGCTACAACAACTCAACGAACTCAAAGATGAATTTGTCAGCAACATTAGTGATCGCTTGCGTTATCCCCTGACAAATATGCGGATGTCAATTCGTAACTTACGATTGCCAGGAATTACCCCAGAACGTCAAACTCGATATCTAGATATTCTAGAGTCAGAATGTACCAAAGAAATTAACTTAATTAATGACCTCCTCACCCTCCAGAAACTAGAAACCCATCAAGAAGCACCGCAATTAGAAAGCATAGATTTAAATAACAGAATTAAGGACTTAGTAGCTGCTGTAGAAAGACCACTAGCAGAGCGAGGATTATCTGTAAACATAGATTTACCCAAAAAACCATTAAAACTTCAAACCGAAATCGAAAGTTTTGACCGTATTCTGCAAGAACTATTAACCAATGTCAAAAAATACTCGGAACGGGATAGCATCGTTAATTTACAAGCAACTCACAGAGTTGAACAAGAACTTGATCAAGTTATTATTAAAGTGACCAACATAGGAAGTGGCATCTCACAAGAAGAAGCAGCCTATATCTTTGACAAGTTCCGTCGTGGTAAAGGACGTTGGACTCCAGGTACTGGCTTAGGACTGGCCTTAGTCAAGTCCCTAGTACAGCATTTACATGGAGAGATCGCCATAGAGAGTACCCCAATAGCTAACTCTCAATTGAGCGAAATTTGTTTCACCCTTACCCTACCTCAGTTTTCCGCAGCAACTAAACCAAATTCTCAAAAGTGACTACAGAAAACAATACAGTGGGACTGGATTCCCCCACACCTCTTGACGACAATGGACTAGAAAGCAACTTAATTGTTGATCAAGTAACCATCCAAGTCGAGAAATTATCAGAGCGACAACGGCAAATTACCGCCAAAGTGCAAATTCCCCACCCGGTCGAAAAAGTCTGGAAAATTCTTACAGACTATGAAGCGTTAACTGAATTTATTCCCAATCTAGCCAAAAGTTCTCTCTTAGAACATCCCAACGGAGGTATACGGATAGAACAAATAGGTTCTCAACGCTTACTCAATTTCAAATTTTGTGCGCATGTGGTTCTAGACCTAGAAGAAATCTTCCCCACACTGATCAACTTTCAAATGGTAGAAGGAGATTTCAAAGGTTTTTCAGGTTTTTGGTCCTTAGAGCCTTATTCCCTCGGAGAGCATAAAGGAACAAATCTCTGTTACACCATCCAAGTATGGCCTAAGCTAACAATGCCGATATTCATCATTGAAAACCGACTTAGCAAGGACCTACAACTAAACCTGCTCGCAATTCGTCACCGCGCAAGCGAGTTAAGCATTAGTTGATCATGAGAGTCAGCAGATAAAATTTAATTAGTTTCAGGGTAGGAAAGAATGACCTACGTCATTCTTTCCTACCCTGAAACTAATTAAATTTTATGGTTTTTGGTAAAGTACCCCCAGGGGAATTCGAATCCCCGTTACCTCCGTGAAAGGGAGGTGTCCTAGGCCTCTAGACGATGGGGGCATTGGAATTTAGACTTTTAATAATCTACCGGATTTTTTAGAGGATGTCAACACCTTTTTCTAAAAAGTTTTGCATAGCCTCTAAATTGAACAAAGGGACAGGGAGGAGAGGAGAAAAATTAAGTATTTCTCCTGAAACTCCTGAATCCTGAACTCCTGATAGCGTACCCTAGCAAAAGCAAGCTACACATAGTGTGCCTACGCGATAGCGTGGCTATCACCACATCCATCGTTAAAAAAAATCTCTTAATTTCTTAACGATGGGTGTGGTGTTGTACCCTGTAGAGTTAGTATTTATGATTCTTTACAAAGGATTTTGAAATCAATCACTCAAAATCTACAACATGGAAGCATCTTTTCAAATTACCCTACAGATGGTGTTCACAGTCCTAGCAGGGATTAGCGCCCAGGTAATGGCCGCATATCTTAAGCTGCCCAGCATCGTCTTATTACTTTTATTAGGCATCCTATTGGGTGCTGATGGTATTGGCTTATTACATCCGCATTTGTTGGGAACTGGACTAGAAGTAATTGTGTCTCTGGCCACAGCAATTATCTTGTTTGAGGGCGGACTCAAATTGGATGTGCGCGAGTTGGGTAGAGTTTCGGTGAGTTTGCAGTTGCTTGTCACCTTGGGAACACTCATAACACTGCTGGGCGGTAGCATGGCGGCTCACTGGCTGGGAGAATTTCCTTGGAATATAGCTTTTCTCTTTGCTTCCATCATCGTTGTTACAGGGCCTACCGTCGTTGGACCCCTACTCAAACAAATCAATGTAGATCGACAAGTAGCAACTCTATTGGAAGGTGAAGGGGTTTTAATTGACCCAGTGGGAGCTATCCTGGCCTATGTTGTCCTAGATACGATTTTGAACGGTGATGCTGACCCACTCAAAGCCATTATGGGTTTAATATTACGCTTGGGTGTGGGAGCAATGATTGGTGGTATGGGTGGTTATTTGATGAGTTGGGTGTTCAAAAGAGCCAGTTTTCTATCTTTTGAACTAAAAAACCTGGTGGTGCTAGCGGCGTTATGGGGTTTGTTTTCCCTAGCACAGATGATTCGCACTGAGTCAGGAATTATGACTACAGTCGTGGCAGGGGCAGTATTTGCTAATTCATCAGTTCCAGAAGAAAGGCTGTTGCGGAGTTTTAAAAACCAACTAACAATTCTCAGCGTTTCTGTACTTTTTATTCTCCTAGCCGCTGATTTATCTATTGCCAGTGTCTTGGCCTTGGGTTGGGGTAGTTTATTTACCGTTTTGGTTTTAATGTTTGTGGTGCGCCCAATTAATATCTTGTTGTGTACTTGGAATAGTGATCTGAATTGGCGACAGAAACTATTTTTAAGCTGGGTTGCACCGAGAGGAATTGTTTCTGCTTCTGTTGCTTCTTTGTTTGCCATTTCACTGACGCAAAGGGGCGTTAATGGTGGTGATGCCATTAAGGCTCTGGTGTTCTTGACAATTATCATGACTGTTGTCTGTCAAGGCTTGACGGCTGGCTGGATTGCTAGGTGGCTGGAAATCACTTCCAAGGATGCAACTGGGGCAGTGATTGTGGGTTGTAATCCCTTGAGTTTGTTGATTGCTCGGTTTTTCCAAGAACGGGGAGAAGGTGTAGTGATGATTGATACCGACTCGGAATATTTTGCTCAAGCTGAGGCCCAAAATCTACGGGTGATTGCTAATAGTGCACTAGATACAGAGGTTTTGGAGGAGGCTGGTATTGCCTCGATGGGAACTTTTCTAGCTATGACTAATAATGGTGAGGTGAATTTTGTCTTAGCACAACGGGCATCTGAGGAATTTAGTCCACCTCGTGTTTTAGCAGTGTTTCCCCGTGATCCGCAAGCTCCTAATTCTGCCAATGTGAAAGTTAATCAAGCTTTTGTCTCTGATTTAGCAGTTAAAACTTGGAATGAGTATTTAAGCAATGGAAGAGTGAAATTGGGGACAACAACGTTAAATGAGGCAGAATTTTCTAGTCAACAGGAGCATATCCAAGAGAAGATTAGGTCTGGAGTGTTGGTACCGCTATTACTAGAGAGGGAAGAACACCTACAGGTAATGTCAGTCAATCAAGATTGGGAAGTAGGCGATCGCATTATCTATCTGTTGTACGATTCCAGACCAAATCTGTTAAAACTCTTATCTGGTGCCAGTCAATCCACGGCTTTAGCTTTAGAAAAGCTCCCAGAAGTGGAAGAAGTTCCCATTGCCAAATTGTCTCAACTTTCTGCTACTGAAGTTTCCAGTAATTGAAATTCAATATTTTCTTGAGACATTTCTTGTTCTTGCCATAGCAAAGCAGATAGATGTACCACTGCCAAGATGATAGCAGTGAAAGCAATCACGTAACTGTGAATCGCATAGAGATGTTGTCCTGACTCCTAACTCCTGAATTCTGGCAAAATAAAAACTGCACATTACTTGAATATTCCTGTTTTGGA
The DNA here is from genome assembly GCA_936914905.1 of uncultured Trichormus sp. Taxonomy (GTDB): domain Bacteria; phylum Cyanobacteriota; class Cyanobacteriia; order Cyanobacteriales; family Nostocaceae; genus Trichormus_B. The sequence continues at coordinate 12,834 of CAKZGI010000022.1, forward strand.
TGCCAATATAGGGAGTTATTATTGTTAGAGAAGCGATTCTCGAAAATAGCAATATAATTTATAAAGATAAAATTCCTTGTACAGTGAGGCAGAAAGTTATCTGTATCAGCAATAGATAAGTAAATCCTATCAGGATTACAAGCTTCTGCCTGATTAAACTAGTCAACTGCAACCGAGCCGAGTGAACGATAACAGCTATGTCTTACGTCTCCCTGCTGAAAAATTTACCAGAAATATTAAGCCAACCTACTGGGATAGCAGCTATAGCCTCTCTTGGCATCCACGGTGCTATTGCCTTGATTGTGCCATTAATGCCTGTTAATTCCAATAAATCTTCAGAAACCAATACAGCCAAAGCTGTGGGATTAATAGAATTAAGTCCGGCTGACCAAAACCGCTTACCACAAACTCCTGGTACGTCTGAAGTTGCTTTACAACCACCCCAATTGCCGCTACAACAGCAAGTTCCTCAGGCTAACTTTGACACCCAAGCAATAGCATTACCACCCTTACAACCTGATTTAACTATCCAGCCGGTATTGCCATCCATTCCTGCGTCACGAACTAACTATAATCTTTCTAACTTACCTCGCAGGCAGCCTGTTCAGAAATTTAGCAGAAACGATTTTAGAACGCAGGTTTCTAACTATCCACCTAGAAGTACATTCTCTGGTTCAGCATCTCCTTTTGTTTATGATATAGATGCCAAAATTAAAGAAACCCAACCGCTGAATGTAAATAGGTTGCCAGAAGTTCAAGCGGATAATAAATTACCAGAAGAACCCCTGAGTAACCCATCTCCTGATGCTATTGATATTGTTTCTACAACCACAGCACAGGGAATTACTCGTCAGCAAAGAGGACTGTTAGCAGATAACTCAGTTCAAATTGCTGAAAATTCTCCCTCAGGGGTTGCTGGTGAACAATCTCTACAAGATAAACGCCAACTAGTATCAGCAGTACCAAAGTTTGTTCCATCACCAGAAACTGCTATGAATCAGCCTGTTTTAAGCTCGTCTGATTCACAGGCGAAGAAAAGAGAGGAGTTAATGGCTAACCTGAACTCTTACAACAACCTGAGACGAAAAATTCAGCAGGAATATCCCAACGCTAAAGAAAAGCCTGTGATTCGTGAATCTGTATCTACAGATAAACGAACTATGGAAGGTACTGTTTTGGGTAGATTAGTTGTAGATCCTGATGGGAAGGTCTTGGATATCAAGTTTCAAGATACATCAGTAGCTCCTGAATTACAGTCCCAAACTAGGGCATTTTTTAACGCTAATCCACCTAAAGGTGAGCAGCCTATTAGCTCTTATCCATTCCAACTGCGGTTTAAAAATACTGGTGATCGCAATCAGACTAGCAAAACTTCTGAGCTAAATCCTTCACAAAATCTAGATCCTCAAAAAGTAATTGAGCTAGAAGGAAGAAAAAATCAGGTGAATAATCAGGCTGTGATTATTCCCAATCCATCATATACACGTGTAGTCAGTGGTAATCAGTCTAATTTATCTACTGAACCTGCTCAAAAGCTGATCAAACAGTTGCGTCAAATTAAGGAAGAAAGAGAAAGCTCAAATCAAGAAAAATAAAATCATAAAATTTTAGATTTTGGTGAGTCAGTGCTGTTTTCGATATCTGATAGATGAAATTGGTGTAGGGTGTCGGGAGGAATGATTACACAATCCACACTCTACACCAATACGGTTGAGGGGACGAGAAAGAACGTAAAAACCTTTCTGTATAGGGGTTATAGCTTTTAAAAGCTACTGATAAAATGTCCACCGATTGCGAATAAAACTGATGAGTTGTTCCATTAAAAAGACCATTCTCTTCGTATCTTCAGGGTTTATGCTAGGGTAGCCGCCTGATAGCTGCACAATTAATTGTCAATAAGCACCTGAAACCTACAAGATCAAAGTTTTTCTATCGATTTTTTCAAAGGGTCTATCACGTAAAACCTTTGTCCTGTGATAGTTTCACCTTACTTATCGCCCCTCAACTAATAGGGTTAACTTAAGGAAAATTATCTATTTAGGGAGGCAGAGGGAGAGAAGAAAAAGGCTTATATGAACCGTATTGCACTCTAAATACTGGATGCATCACCAGCCTGTTTCAGCTTTTTGGAAAACATAAGCGGTCACTTCTAGAATTTCTTGGTCACTCAATTTGTTTTTGAACGCGGGCATGGCGCTTCTAGCATTTTGAATTTGGTTGATAATAGCCTGGATAGGTTCAACTTCATAATTTTCCAGGTATTTTGATAGTCCTGATTTTTGTAAAGTCTTATGTTCAAGAAGGATATTAGCTCCGCCTATATGGCAAGCAGCGCAGTTAGCATTAAAAATTTTGCTACCGTTGGTTGTTTCTGCTGCTAAGGCTGGATAAATAATTGTCAAGTTAAACAACAGAGCGATGACTAAAAGTAGATTGAATAAAATTAGTCTCAATAGATTTTCCTTGCAACCAACATTCTCCAACCAAACAACTCCAGTTATTGGCTATTTCGTATAATATAATACAAATTATATAGAAATTATATAGATTTGAACACAGGTAACTGGTGACACGCTTGAAAGTCTGTTTGTATAGGAGTTTTCTAGCAACAGCTAAAGTGATGAGGACATGAATTGCATTCTTTCCATGGATCTTAGGTATTGATAATTTTGATCAAACTTTGGACACAAATCAATACTGTTCGGTTAAGAACCTGGGATTAGTAAGTTGGTTTGCTGAATGGTTAATTAAAGGGTAAAAATTACATAGAAATTAGCGGTAACTAGCTTATACCTCTATTTTTACCTGGGAATAAAGCTAGTTACCGCTACCTTTCAATTATTTGGGCTACCTAATGAGCAAGAAAAATCATCGTGTGTCAAATTAGCAAGATTTCTAACCTTGAACAGTGATTTTGCCAGCCATACCAGCACCACGGTGAGGAGTGCAGTAGAAAAGGTAATCACCTGTAGGCGCATCTGCGGGAAAAGTAGTTGTTACTGTTTGACCAGGATTCAACAGTAATTTGGTGTGAGACAGAGATTTAGCTAAATCAGCACTCTTTGTAGGGTTTTTAGCAGCATCAAACACAACATTATGGGGAGCAACTTTGTTATTCATCCATTCAATTGTGTCACCTGGTTTAACGGTCAATGTTTTAGGTTGGAATTGCAACAGTCCTTTGTCACTACCCAATTTGATCTTGTAGGTTTCAGCGGATGCGCTGGGAGCAAAAACAGCAAAGCTGCTGACAACCAAAAGAACAATCAATACCGCTGAAGTCAAGCGTCTCCAACTTGCTGCAATTAATTTCATGGCTCTCTCCTGAGATATAGTTTTATTTTCCTGTTCTCATTTTAAATACATTTAACGCTAAATATGACAATCTGTCATAGATGAATTTTTTTTAATCTTTGGCGGTTATCAATGTAAAAATTACAACTTAAATGCAAAGTTCCCAGTCCTGGTTCAAGAGAGCAAAGTCAAGTAGAAGCAGCAGGTATATTTAACCAAAAATGACAGTTATGCTTGAATGCACTTAGGTATCAGGACTTGGAACTGAGATTTTTCAACAGTAAGGGTTAAATTACCCCTACTTTACTTAATAAGAAGGCTAATTAACAGAGTTTTAGTAATATATCTTACCACCACCCCATTTCGTACCAACAACTTTAGGTTGAATGAGAATGTGACCTGCGATCGCAGTTAACTCATCATCGGTCAAATTTCGCATTTCTGTAAAGATATCCGCACTCTTAATGCTGGGATGTATTTCAGAAATGTCCTCTTCCCCGTCGTAAGTTGTGGGATTCTTCATGTAGTCTACTAACCCTTGAATATTGTTACGCTTTGGTGTAGCTCCTGCCAAAGCATCGGGTTCTAGTCCCACATTTTGGTTAGTCTTGGTTACACCACCAGCATGACATTGAGCGCAGGTGTCATTAAATAATTTTTTACCTTGTGCCAGTTGTGGCACGGTTATGACAACAGTATCACCAATTTCATTCAATGGTACAGTTCTGGTAGCTTCATCCAGTTCAACGGCTGTTGCACTACCGATAAATAGCTGAAATGTTAGCAACACGGCAGCAACAACAACGCCAATCAGTCTTCTAAACATATTTCCCCTTTCAGTTTTTAATGCTCAACACAGGTAAGACACTAATAGTTCCAAGAAGCATAGATATTTATCTGATGCTAAAAGTTTGCCCGGTACAACACCGACGGGGAGAACTACAACGCCCATAATCCCTGGGCTAAAAGCTATCGGGATTACTTTACGTAAAATATTCTCGCTATCATTAACATCAGCATGAATCAGTTTACCATTAGCTGTTCTATGCTGTTGCTGAACTGAGTTTCTCCATAAGTAAGAATAGGGTCAAGAGCGGGTATGAGAATGGGGATATTTTATTTTTTGGTACAAATCTTTATAAATAAGTTTACAAATTGAAAAATTAACCCTTCCCACCTGTAAAAGTTACGCCTTCAACAAAGTAGCGGTTGAAAAAGGCATAAATTCCCAAAGCTGGTAAAGTGAATATCATTGAAGCAGCCATGATGTAATTCCAATAGCTGATATATTGACCTTTGAAAGTATTTAAGCTCAAGGGTAGAGTAAACATCTCCGGGTCAAACAATATCAATAAGAGGGAGTATAAAGTTATTCCAACTGCCCATAAATACAAAAACTGCCTGTGCTGCTAGTGCTAGTTTTGCTAAGGGCAAAACAACATCTCAGAAAATCTCCCAGGTGCTTAAACCATCTAATTGGGCAGCTTCTTCCAATTCTTTGGGAACATTGACGAAAAACTGCCGCATCATAAAGATAAAAGTGGCATTTACCATACTAGGAACAATCATGCCTTGGTAATAATTGAGCCAACCTATTGCTTTTAAAATCAAAAATGAGGGAATTAAGATAATTTGTGGGGGTACTGCTAGTACAGCTAAAATCAGGAAGAACCAAAACTGTTTACCAACAAATCGCAGTCTCGCTAAGGCATAACCTGCCATTGAATTTGAAAGTAAATTTGAAAAAGTAACGCCGACAGAGATTACTACACTGTTAAATAACCAGTGCCAAAACAGTGGTTCTTGCAGAAAAATTTGCTGATAGTTATCAAGAGTAAAATTTTGAGGGATGAAATTTAGCTCACCGCTGATAATTTCTGAGAGAGGTTTAAATGATGCTGAAACTTCCCAGAGAAAGGGAATTAGTATTATAACAGCATAAACTATTAACAACAGATATAACAAGAATTTAAACAAAAGAAAGCTAGAAATTTGATTCACATTTTGTTATCTCCAAAGATCCCCTTTTGAATCAAAGTGAGAATAATAATGACTGCTCCAAGTAAAAAAGCCAAAGCAGCTGCATATCCTAATTATAAATTTCTAAATACAGCTTGATAAATTAGTATTACCACCATCAAAGTAGCGTTATTCGGTCCACCAGTACCACCAGATAAAATATAAGTATTGATAAAATACTTGAAAAGTGCCTATTATCCCCACTGCCACCACAAAAAAGTCACGGGTTCCAGTAAAGGAATAGTAATTTTTATAAACTTATCCCAGCCATTTACCCCATCTAAAATCTGCTGGTTCATAAAGTGTTTTGGGAATATGCTGTAACTCAGCTAAATAAATCACCATAGAAAAAGGTGCAGTTGACCAAATATTCATGATCACAATGCCTTTTAAGGCAACTTTGGGAGCTCCTAACCAGTTATAGGTAGGTAGTCCAAAAAAAGCGAGAAAATTGTTTAGTAATCCATCAGTGTTATAAATCCACATAAAGATAAGTGTTAACACCGCTGATGATGTAACTGTGCGTAGAAAATAGAGAATACATCTCTTGCAAAATAGTTTCTGTGGTATGATAGATATTTTTAGATTTTATGTATTTTTAGTGTTATTTGCACTCGCTAATTCAAACATAACCGTGTAACTCTAACTTTTGGCTAAAACAAAGACAACCCCTACTATAACATAAAATTAATTCTGCAAGAGGTCTAATAGGCCACCAATTTCTACCACGAATACTAGAATTTAAAGTAACTGCCAGAATTAAAGCTAAAATAGTTTGACTTGGGACAACAATAGCAACATATTCTGCTGTGTTTTTTCACGAAATTCCTAATTGTTCATCTTCTAACACACGAGTGAAATTCCGTAAACCAATAAATTTATATTCAAAACTACCTAAAAGCTGAACTTTTTGGAGGGAAAGAAAGACAGCGTAAAGAATAGGTAAAACTACAAAAGTGCGTAAGACTAGAATTGTAGGCATCATAAAAAGATACCCTGCGAGGTTTTTTGTGTTTCTCCAATGTTGGTTTATGCTTTGTCTGTTGATTTCAAACACAACTATACGTCGACAATATGCTATTATATTATCCCTTTGGTTATATTTATAAATATCAAACTTATTAGTGATATTTTAGTAATAAAATCCATGTTAAATATTATATTTACTTACTACATTTGCATCTATCACAAAGTTACTCAAAGGTGAGGAAACAAAATCAAAGCTTTACTCTGTGGGAGTAAAGCAATACGATAACCCGAAGCATCTAAAAATTCAATTAAAGTGTAGATTTTAAAGTGTAGATTTCACTCCCTGCATTTTCTGATAGTAATTTATCAACTTCTTGATGGCTTTGTTTTGCTCCTTATTAGAGATTATTAGCCAATAATCTCGCACCAATAATATATTTTAATACACCACGAAGTATTTCTGCTTCGCGTCCTTCTTTATCTAATTCTAAAAAAGTTTCTAGATAATCTGTAGCTTCTTCTATCTCTTTAAGAGATGAAATTAGCTAATCATAGTAGCTGCGACTTATACTTGTTTGTGTTTTCAATTCTGTCATAATCTCTCCAGTATTCTTGAGCTGTAAAAATGTCTTGTTCTTGGGTAATTTTATATCCACTACGGAGAGAAAGTATTATTTTTGACAATATTTATCAAACATAGATCCCGTAACCAGGTCTATAGTCAATTTTTAATTCACAGACTCCTTCCCCAACTGCACGATAGTTTCCTAAACTACCGGATTCAACTCGTCTCAGTCTACTTATTAATTTTAGCTCTTGCGGTTCTATCTCGCAGAGAATTAAGCAATTCTTCAAAGGGACTTTTGCCACTTGATATAATGTAGTTTTGTATTTCTCCTGGTTGTGCTTCCACTCTAAGTTTATTAGTGCTGCATAAGTTAGTTTACTGGAAATATTCCCTATCTACTATGCCATCTTGATTGTATCGTTTGATGAAAAACACTATAAGTCAGTGACAAAAAAATGGAATCTCTGTAAAGAGAAGTAAATACGGAGAGAACATCAATTAGAGGTGGTGTAGATATGGGGGCAAGATTAAGGGTATTCCTGACGAAAGAACAAGAGGCAGATTTATTTAACCTGAGAACGACAGAAGTACCACAGAAAGTAAAAGATAGAGCCGAAGTCATTAGATTAAATACAGCAGGGTGGTATGTAGAAAAAATAGCAGATCACTTTCATTGGGGAGAGAAAACACTTAGACAAGTGTTGCACAAGTGGAATGAGCAGGGAATATAGGGACTATGGGAATTACCAGGTAGAGGGGTAAAGCCAAAGTTGAAGGAAGTTGACATCGAATATTTGGAAAGATGCTTAAAGGAAGAACCAAGAACCTATAACCGTCAGCAACTAGCAGAAAAACTAGAAAAAGAGCGAGAACTGAAAGTGAGTACCAACACAATCAAAAGGGTACTCAAAAAAAGGGGGTGATATGGAAACGAGTCAGAATTAGTCATAAAGCAAAACAAGATCCAGTTATTCGTGCAAATAAACAAGCAGATATAGAGATATTAGAATTAGATACAGCTAGTGGAGAAATAGACTTAAAGTATTTGCATGAATCAGGATTTTCACCTTGGAGTGAGTCAGGGTACACGTACTACCCAAAGGGGTGACAAAAAAGGGTTGAACAAACACACAGACGTGCACGTAGAATTAGCATTATTAGTTTATTTCAACCGTTAATAAGTTTTATTTATGGTTTGGTAATTGGGGGACTTAAGCATTCTTCCTACATCAAGATGATGGACGAATAAATCGCTGTCGAGAAGTTCAGGAATTATGGAAAAAGTGGGAAAAGGAAGGTTTATATTTGTTTTTTTTCCCTCAATATTGCTCCGAAATGAATCTGATTGAATTAGAGTGGCAACACCTCAAACGAGATGAAATTGCAGGACTTATGTTTAAGGATGAATTAGAACTAGCGTATGCAGTCATTGATGGTGTTGACACTAGAGGTCAAAAAGGCAATTACCGTACATAACGTATTAAGTTTAACAATAATTCTCCTAGTTCTGCTGATTGCTTAATACTAATGCAAGTACAGGTAATTGCTGAAGCAGTTGAAGATTTGACGATTACAGTGAAAGATGCCGAAATTCCTAAACCGATTCCTAAGCCTAAACATGATAATTTCACAGTGGTTGATGGAGTTGAAGATTTGATGATTCCAGCGAAAAATGTCGAAATCTATAAGCCGATTCCTAATCCTAAACTTATTAAGCGTGAGAATTGGAAAGATTAAGTATTTGACAGTGTTGGGTTTCCTTCCTCAACCCAACACTGTCAAATACTTAATATGCTGATCAGCGTTATTCTGCGCCCTCAACATGGCCTGATTTAAGGGCTGTTCCCCCAACAAGGCACTTAAAAATTGATTCTCGAAATTATTCACAATAACTGCTGGATACTCCCCCACCTACCAAGGTGTAGCATAATCAACATCAACTACTACAGCAGACCTTAAATAATCATGATCGTAACGTGATTTCTCAGCTACAGATTTCCTTGGTGGTAAAGCAAAACCTTTACCTGTCGACTTCTCTATTCCTTCTTGTCCAGTGAGGTAAGAAATTAATCCCCAAGCTGCTTTTTATGCTTTGTTTGCTTACTCATGACATAAGGAAAAGTATAAACGATCGTGCCTTTTATACTATTAATTTTTGTAAATTCTGCTGTTGCAAAATCTATCTGCGGAAAGGTTTCTTGAAGCTAAGGAATAGCCCAGTTACCTTCTATCACCATTGATATTTTACCTTGACGAAACATATCACTAACAGAACTATCAACAACATCAGATTTTAAGGCTGAGATTCTTTCTTCTCAATATTGGTATATTACTAACTGCAAAGCTTTTAAAGCTGCTTCACTAGCAAAAGTAGCATAACTTTTTTATCAAATATTGTTCCACTGAAAGCTTTCATTTTATAAGCCTGAAGTGCCAATTCTTTACTTTTACGAAAGCCGTATTTATTAGGTTTACCCGTTTGTTGAGAATAACGGCGTAGTTCATCCTAAGTAGTTGGCAAACTGGTTAATCCTACATTATTGAAGGCTTTTTTGTTATAAGAAAAGCTAGTGTGGAATATTCTTTAGGAATTCCACAAATATGGTTTTGAGACTTAAAAGTAGTCAGTAAATTACCCTCAAAATCTGAAATTTTAAATGCTGTTTAGATGTAGGTATATAAAGGATATAATAAATTCTGAACCCTTAAAAAAGGGGCTTATAACGCATCTAGATAAAATACATCAGGTCTGGCTTCTCCAATTAAGCAGGTTTTAATTACATCCATGTATTGATCAGAGATTATTTCATACTTAACTTTTATATTAGGTGTTTTACTTCAAAGTCTTGTAATACCTGTGTGAGAGAGAAGTTTTTGTTCTACAGGAGAACCACCCCAACCACTGGGTTTAATACTGACTAGTGATGTATTAGGTGGTAGATCATGGCAAATCATAAAGATGATAGCCACAGCGATAACTAATCCCGAAAAAAAATATAACTTTTTACTTCTATTCACAAAGAATCATATTTTTAATTTTTCTTTTACAGCTATTGTCAGGTAAATAAACCACATCTATCTCGATTGTATCAAGAAGAGTCACAGAGATAAGTGTGAGAATATAAAACCTGCTCTAATCTCTGTAACTCGAGACAGATTTTCACAGGTTCTAAAGTTTTGTTGAGAATTGGTAGATAGAATAATAAAGAATTATGATTAACGGAGATTTTGCTAATTTCATCACTGATAGACGATAAATTATGGACTCTGTTCAAGTTGAAATAGTTGCATCTTTGAATCTGGAAATTCCTCAGATCGACTCATTAACAAGAGTTTTATCTTCCGAATCTAAATCTAGCTCTCGTTTTCCTGAAAATCCTATTCGTACCAGTTTACTGGCATCAACTTTAGATGCTATTTTTGCAACGATTTTTTCTATTACTACTGGGGGAATTTTACTTAGTAACTTTTTGGTGGAATTGGATGCTAGTCCAGTCATTTTTGGGTTGCTATCCTCGATTCCCATGCTGGTAAATCTGATTCAGCCGTTGGGTGCTTATATCTCAGAACGCACTACTAGCCGCTTTCATTATTCCATGCTTGTTTATGGAATTTCTCGGCTATTGTGGTTGATTTTAGTAATAGGTATTTCTGGTGTAGGTTGGGGACTTATAGATTCTCAACAGTTGGTGATATTAACTCTGTTAATCGTTTTTTTTAGTCATCTTTCAGGTGGATTGGGAAGTGCATCATGGATGAGTTGGTTAGCTATCATTGTTCCCCGAAGTTTGCGCGGTAGGTATTTTGGAATCCGTAATAGTGCTACCAGCTTGACCAATTTGCTGTGTGTACCTTTAGCTGGTTTAGCTATTTCCCATTGGTATGGAGGCACTCGCCAAGGTTATGGGGTAGTTTTGCTTGTAGGTATTGTATTTGGGTTTATTAGTCTGGGATGTCAGTATTTCAAACTTGATGTTAATCCTCAATTACAAAATACTTGTATAGTTGATTCGTCGGTAAGCAGAAAGAACGAATTGGGTAAAATAACTATCAGTGATATGATATCCATTCCCGAAAAGCAATGGGATGAGAATATTTGGAAAAACTCTAATTTTTGGATATTTATACTGTATTTCAGTTTATGGATGCTGGCTTTTAATCTCTGCGCCCCGTTTGTTAATCTTTATTTGTTAGAAACTTTAAATGTAGATGTAGGTTGGGTGACAGTTTACAGCAGTCTGCAAGCGGGAGCAAATCTGCTGATGGTTGTGCTGTGGGGTAAGTTAGCAGATAAGGTGGGAAACCGCCCAATTTTGATATTTGCTGGAATTATTGTTGCGTTTACGCCTTTGCTGTGGTTTCGTATTGCTAATACGAGTTTAGATATCTGGCTGTGGCTACCGCTATTGCATATTTTTATTGGTGGTACTGGAGCTGCGGTTGATTTGTGTAACAACAACATGCAAATTGGCATTACCCCAGTTAGAAATCAGTCTATTTATTTTGCGATCACAGCGGCTATAGCTGGAGTAACTGGTGCGTTGGGAACAACCATTGGCGGTTTTATCGCCCAGTCCCCCCAATTTGGTGGTTTATTAGGCTTATTTGCGTTCTCTAGTATATTGAGACTCGCAGCATTGATACCGCTTCTATTTGTTCAGGAATAGAGGATTGGGCATTGGGCATTGGCAATTAGTTTCTTTTCCCCATCCACCTCATCTTCCCTATCTTCCTCATCTCTCTGCCCCCTGCCCCTGCTTTCTTCCGAGTTTCCAGTCCCCTACTCCGCAACAGTAGAACTGAAACTCATGCTTTCCCACATCACCATATTGGGTGTAGTTGGCATTGGTTGGTGTAAAGCTATTAGCTGTGCCAATGTATTCTTTAATTGGGTACGGGGGACGATATCATCTACAAACCCATGTTTGAGTAAATCTTCAGCGGTTTGGAAATCTTCGGGTAGTTTTTCCCGTAATGTTTGTTCAATAACTCGTCTACCGGCAAAACCAATGGTGGCTTTTGGTTCCGCGATTATGAGATCACCCAACATGGCAAAACTAGCAGTAACGCCTCCTGTGGTGGGATTTGTTAATACGGGAATGTATAATAAGCGGGCATCTTGATGACGTTGTAATGCTGCGGAGATTTTCGCCATTTGCATTAAGGAAAGCATTCCTTCTTGCATTCTCGCACCGCCAGAGGTACAGATGATGATTACAGGATAGCGGCGTTGTGTGGCTTGTTCAATTAAGCGGGTGAGTTTTTCACCGACAACAGAACCCATGCTACCACCCATAAACCGGAAGTCCATGACTCCCAATGCGATTGGTAAACCGTTGATTTGACCTAAGCCTGTTATTACTGCGTCTATTAAACCGATTTTTTCCTGGGTTTCCCGCAAGCGATCACTGTAGAGTTTGCGATCGCGAAATTGCAAGGGATCAGTTGGTCGCAAATGCTCATCTAAGGGTTTCCAGGTATTTGCATCTATCAACTGACGGATACGTTCATCACTATCCACTCGGTTATGATGACCACATTCCACACAGACCATTTGATTAGCTTTCAGGTCTTTGGTATAGGTTAAAACACCACATTTAGGGCATTTATTCCATAAACCGTCTGCAATTTCTCTTTCTTGGCGTTCTAAATTGCTAGAACCTGATTTATTACGCCGATTTGCAAACCAATCAAATAGAGACTTTAAACCGCGTGATTCTTCGTTGTTTGCCATTTTTATTTTATTCAAGTAGGTATGAGGCCAAAAACAGGTCAATCAATTTGGGATTTTAGATTTTAGATTTTGGATTGACCCCACCCGCTTTTTATGTGGGTGTTGAGCATTTTCGATTTAAGAATGAGGTTTTCGGTTTTTGACTACATCATCCAATTATGCTTGTAACCAATTCAGACCTGATTTTGTATTTTTTGGATAAAAATGCTGCTGCCAATACAACTCTTTTCCAGTTTTATCAGGGGACTTAAATTATATCAACGTATAGGCAAAGGTTTGAAAATACAAGATCACTATGAACATGAATTTTCCTCCCAATTCATCATACTTATTACTTAATAATAAGCATGATGAATTTATGGCATTAGTTGTATTTGCCAATAGCCAGAAATTTTGTTTGAGGGTAGTACTAGTAACAGGTTAATCTTACCAAAATATAAATATCAAATGAAGTCATGCTGGTTACAGTCATGGGGAATGTAGGTTGACGAGTATGATAGGAAAAGACATTTAAATTCGATATTCAAGGAAGGAGATTTTCAAATTTGAACTTGTTTTTTATGTCAAGATACAGGTAGAAATAAACGTAAGTAATAAGACAAAATAGCTTGCCCGCTAAAAAGAGTAATTACTGCTCCCAAAGCCAAGAAAGGACCAAAAGGCATCTTTTGTCCTATTTTATGACGTGACAGCAAAATTGCGCCTCCACCTACTAATACTCCCAAGGAACAGGCAATAAAACAAGCTATCAGTAAATGTTGCCAACCTAACCAAGTGCCCATCATAGCTGCTAATTTAGCATCACCTGCACCCATAACAGGTTTACCATAGATGAGACAACCAAGAATTGAGATGCTATCAAACAGCCATAAACCCAGGACTGCACCACCTATACCAAATATCAGGCGTTCTACTACACTGACTAAGCTAGGTTCTAATAAAAAACCGAAACCTATTTGAAAGACCAAACCTAATAATAACCCTGACTTAGTAAGTGGGTGGGGTAAGGTCATGGTATCGCAGTCTATGAGGGATAGCGCTAATAACCAACTGCAAAAAGCCCAATAACCTATCGTCAAAATTGAAAATTGAAAGACCCAAAATATGATTAAAAATATTATGCTTGTTATCCCCTCTAGGAGAGGATAACGGCGAGAAATTTTACTTTTGCAATAACGGCATCGTCCTTTTAACCACAACCAGCCCAGAACCGGCACATTATCATAAGCTTTGAGTCTGTTTAGGCAATGAGGGCAGCGAGAAGGTGGCCAAAGTAAGGATAATCCAGAAGGTAGACGATAAACCACAACATTGATAAAGCTACCAATAGAAGCACCCAAAACAAATACAATGATACTCGCAGAGACGATAATCAAAACGTCCATATTGTTAGTTATCAGTTATCAGTGGAAAAAGGCAATAGGCAATAGGCAATAGGCAATAGGCACAAATTTTTTAATTTTGAATTCATTTTTCACCTGTTCTCTGTTCCCTGTTCCCTGTTACTAATACATATACGATTCAATTTGATTTAACGGTACAAAACATTCTTGCGGTAACAGCACTGGGTTTTGGGTAAAAATGACCTTTCCTCGATAGGTTAGGCGACTAATTGCTACTCCTGAAGGTTGCCCGATGATTTCAGGATGTACCTGGCAGTAAGTGTAATAAATGTGACCAGCTGCTTTGATGACGGTAGGATCAACCAAAGGCATGTGGTTTTGTGGTACAAAATAATTTGCCTGTCCTTGTTGTGCAGCGTACACTATTGGCTTTTAGGTGATTTATAGATTAGCTTCTAGTTTATCCGAAACTTTTAGCAAAAAATGTGAAAATATTCAACCTGTGATGAGGAAATTATTTTGCTTCTAGGATTTGAATCAGCGCGTTACCCATAGCCTGACAACCTAACAGATTCATGCCTTCAGACATGATATCTCTTGTGCGATCGCCTTGTTGTAAAACCTGTAACACTCCATTTTCAATAAAATCTGCTGCCTCTCGTTGGTTAAAAGCGTAACGTAACATCATTGCCGCACTAAGAATCTGTGCCAAGGGGTTAGCTTTATCCTGACCAGCAATATCAGGGGCTGAACCGTGAACAGGTTCAAATACACCGGGGACAGAAGCACCCAAACTCGCGGAAGGTAACATTCCAATACTACCAGTCAGCATGGCCGCGGCATCAGAGAGAATATCGCCAAATAAGTTGCCTGTAACGATGGTATCGAACTGCTTGGGAGCGCAGACTAATTGCATAGCGGCATTATCTACATATAAATGAGACAGTTCTATATCTGGATATTTTGAAGCCAGTTTAGTCATACCTTCTCGCCACAGTTGGGAAGCTTCTAACACATTGGCCTTATCCACAGAACAGAGTTTACCACCGCGCTTTCGTGCTGTTTCAAAGGCGACTCTACCAATGCGGTCAATTTCTGACTCGCTGTAGACCATTGTATTGACACCACGCTTTTCTCCAGTTTTGGTGGCAAAGATCCCTTTGGGTTTGCCAAAATAAATTCCCCCTGTCAGTTCTCGCACCACCATAATATCCACACCTTCTACAACTTCTCGTTTCAAGGTGGAAGCGTCAATTAATTGGGGCAAAATTTTCGCAGGACGCAAATTAGCAAATAATTCCAGACCAGCCCGCAGTCGTAATAAACCCGCTTCAGGACGTAGATGAGAGGGTAAAGAATCCCATTTGTAACCACCAATAGCGGCAAGCAAGACTGCATCACTATTACGGCAAGTATCTAGGGTAGCAGCAGGTAAGGGTTCGCCGGTTGCATCAATAGCTGCACCACCGATGAGGGCTGTTTGAAACTCAAAAGAAATATCAAACTGTTGTCCGACGATTCTTAGGACGTCTACCGCTACGGACATAATTTCAGGGCCAATGCCATCGCCGGGAAGTAATGTAATGCGGTAGTTCTGAGTCATAGCTAATTAGGATGATGTAAAGTTGGGCAGATTTATTATCATACAAAGCAAGTGTACCCACTGGATGGTCAATTTATTGATTCATAAGGATGTAACACCTTAAAAAATAGGAAATTAATCATATTTGTAGAAATTAGCTGTATGTTTGTTTTATTGAAAAATCAAAAACAAACCTAATTTATGAATTTCCAAGAAAATACTAAAGTTGCGATCAGACGTTTGACTACTGTGGGACTCAAAGTAGTTGGTGGAATTCTGCTGTTATTTATCGGTCTGCGGTTGATTGAGTTTAGCATCAGGTTATTAAGAAGTGCCTTTAGAACCCAACAGATTGAAGAAATACTGATTAACTATCTGTTAAATATTATTTCGGTGACGTTAAGAATTGTTTTAATTGTGGCAATTCTTGGCTTTTTCGGCATTGAAACGACTTCCTTTGCGGTATTACTAGCTGCTGCTGGTATTGCTATTGGTGCAGCATGGGGAGGACTGTTGGCCAACTTTGCAGCAGGAGCATTTTTAATTATTTTCCGACCCTTTCAGGTTGGTGATTTCATTACTGCTGGAGGTGTAACAGGAACGGTAACAGAAATATGACTGTTTACCACTGCTTTAAAAACACCAGGTAATAGAGACGGCCGAGAATTCACAAAGGAGTCTGTGTCTGGCTTTCTATAGTGTTAAGATTAGGACAGAGCCAAGGAGAGAATCAGGGTTGGAAATAGTTAATAATAGGAACTATCCATGAAGATGTTGATGACTAATTCACAACTGACCTCATATGCATAACATTTATAAAATTGGGAAAACTAATGAACCAATTCGTAATGTGACTAAACCACAAATAGTAAGAATTACTT
>CAKZGI010000023.1 GCA_936914905.1 uncultured Trichormus sp.
CACCCGAACTCGACTCAAACTCTTGAGGACCATTCTCTATAACACCTATCAAACCAGCTGAAAAGTGGTTCTTGACTTCAAATCAAATTTGAAGATTGTTGTTGATTAATTCTTGCCCCAATAGGATTACACCCCTAAATCAGAGTTAAAGGTTATTTAATCCACTATCTTTAGCATTCATCTTCTCCTCTTTTATCCTGAATTTGTTGTCAAAACTTACGAGTTCCAAGTTGTTGACAGTTTTTATTGTATTGTCTATTTCTTTAGACTTTTATATGTACTACGAAATGAAGCGCGGAATCTAGGTTTTAGGTGATGATGTATTCGCTTTTTTCGATGTGCATTCCTACTGCACCTTTAGCTCCCAATTGTTGGATTTATTCTGGAAGTCGCATGACTGCTAATTCCTGTGTATTTTGAAAGCCCTGGGTAAGCTGTGTTAATTCTTAGTTGCATCTACCTTGGACAAAAAGACGATTCCAAATAGAGCTATTAATTCAGGTGTGGGTAGTATGATCGCTATGTACATCATAAGAACAAGCACCAAATACCAATCATTTTGGCCAATATCAAGCTTGACGCAGTTGCCAAAATTCCTGTCCACTTAAATCACTAGTAAAAGGCCTTGTTGTCGGAGGACGACTAGAAACACGAATGGCTGTCCCAATAGCAGTAAGTTCGTACTTAGTCGAAATTATCTGTCATTGAACAAGCATTTTTAGCTAATTGCAATTATCTTGATTCAACAAATTCAAGGTTAAATTGAGGTAATCATTTAGAAAATATTAACCGTCCCACAAGCATGAACTAAAGGTAATAGGGGACCCATTTGTTCCTGTCCATTTACTGCTAAATTACTGTGACATAAAAAAATTTTTTCCCCAACACGCGCCAGTAAATCTGCTATGATGCGGTGTAATCTTTGTGTTTCTGCTTTTTGTTCATTGGCTGCTGTCCAAGGTTCGCCTAATCTATCTTGCAAGAATAAAGTCGCACCGTATAAAGTGGCTGCACCGCCTTTAGCCCAGAGGGGTGAACCTGCATCTAACCAAAAATGCCATTTGTGATTTATATGACTAGCACGGTATTGGAAGATGGTTGCTAAGGTGACGGCTTTTCTGGTATTCCCAATGGGACATAAGGGATAAGGGTTGGCCGTAATTGTACCACGGCGAAGGAGCTGAATAAATTCGGCGATCACATTGGTAAGTTCCGGTGGTTGTAAGTCAGTTTCTTTTAATCTTGTATCTACTTCCCAGTAATGTTGGGCGGTTTCTAATAGTTCTCGTATTGCTGCTAGTTGTTGATATTGGGGATTGCTATTTTTACAGAAAAAATTTTGAATTGCTAAATATAATAGAGAAATGGGAGTAGGGATAAGATGTTGTTCTTGTGCTGATCCCAGTAGGTATCGCTGTTTTTCAATCCACTGAAAAATATCTCCATAGGCTTGACTAGCCACGTAGCCAATTCTATCCCAGCGTTCAAAGGTTCTCACTTCTAGTAGGTGCGGGTTGTCTGGATGTGGTACAAAACAGTAATCTGCAATTAAACCAGCACGTACAGGATCAATCTTCGGTTGTGGGAATTCTTTTTTCTCTCCGTCTTGCCAAGTTAATAACTCTCCATCATGGCTGTTACTCCAACTCAATACCACTAACATCTCTGCAACTTCATCCCGGTCTACAAGCCGTCCCAAGCCAGGGTAAACTAAAGCTAATAAGGTGAGTAAAGCTCTAATAGCTGGTGAACTAATTAAGGGGCGTTGGTCATTGAGAGATTCGACGCGAATATTTTGTTTAGTTAATATCTCCATGAAAGTATAACGTGCGATCGCATCTAATCCTGGTGCAATAATTGCCACTTCTTCCTGCTCCACCATTCCCGATTTTATCGCTTGAATAATCTCTTCTGCTGTTTTTTTCAAGAGTTGAGCCCGTGAAGGAGTTTGAATCAACTCGACAGACTTTGGTAAGCTCAACATCACCATTGGTTCAGTTACTAACTCTAGTATCTGTGTAGTTAGTCGATAGCCCAGGCTATTTTGTCGCGGACTGACTAAATTTTCTACCTGACAACGCCTTGCTAACCCTTCTAAATATTTGGGATCTGCACCTAAACCCCAGCGCACTGACCCTTTTGGATTATAACTAAATGCCCCAACCGCACCATTATCTAACAGAAACTCAAACAAATTACGGGCTATGGCTGGATATTCATCCACATCATCTGCTATAACTCTTTGATAACGTCGCATCAGTCTTTCCTGATAATCACCATTAGTTAATAAATGCTGATTGTATAGTTCTGTTATCAGTCCATAACTCAAAAATCCCCTTTCTAAACACCAATTACGCCAATCTAACAGCAAAGAACCTAAAAATTCTGGTTCTAAATTCCTGCTATTTCCCTCTAAACCTGTTGCCAAAATCCTCGCAATATCTTCACAAATTAAACCACCATAAGCTGCTAGTTGCCACAAATCTAATATCCGCCTAACTAGGCGATACTCATTCACACCTGCATGTTGCACAGTTTCAGCATCTAATTGAGAACGCCACAATTTGGTTGCTAATTCTTGCTCAGTTTCTGGGCGTAATCTGACCGGAAATTTTGCTTTAATTCGTAAATTTTTAATTAATAACGGCCAAAATAAAATCACCTCATCCTGAATAAACCCCAAAGTCGTCTTAGCACGAATTGGGGATTTTCCTGAAGTCAAAGCCACAATATTATCACTTAAGATACGGCGATTATGATCATTAGAGGCTAAAATCAAAACTCCTGGTTCTGTTTGTTGGAGATTTGCGGTTTTAATTGACTTTTTAGCCTTTTTATTATTTTGATTTTTCGTATAAAATACTTCTATATGTTGATTGCTAATTTGTACCCAATGACAAAACTGCTCAGCTAAACGAGTCGTCTTACCGCTGCGGCTACTACCGACAATCCAAATAGAATCCAAAAACACAAAAAAACTCCTTATATAGTTGTTAGTATAACTTTTGCGTTAGCTTAAGTTCCATAATCACCAAACTATGTGAAATGATCATCGGCGATGAGAAACTCTGTACTTGGTCAAAAAATATACTCGCTTTCATTAGCTGCTTACAGATGGTACTTGCTGACACCAGAACGCTCTTTAAATGAAGCTTATCAATCAGCTTTGAAAATTAAACAAATCGAAGATAAGCACTTTAATGGTCAAAAAATATGCCCAGACTCTGCTATGTACAGTAGTAGTGTCATGGATTATTTTTATACAGAATTAAAGAAATTATTAAAAAATACTCGGATGCGGCTCACGGAATTTAAGGCCAGTCGTTGGTTTTCTAATGAATCTAAACAACAAGCAGCTGCTAAAACAGGCATAGAATATCCAACTCCAGTTTTAGTTTTAGAAAAGCTAGGATTTATTGATCACGTTATTACCAAATATACAAATGACGATTTAGAAAAAACTTCTACAAATTTATTGTCTTCACCTAATATTGTAGCCGAAAATCAGATAATTACCCAACTAAATACACCAATATTCCCAGTTCAGAGCAACGACAAAAAACCCAGAGGTAAAACTGATACTACAGGAGTTTTACCTCGTTCGATTTTAACCACCATTACTCGTCTACAGTCTGAATTAGATCCAAATTCTGAACATGACGTAGTGAAAACTTTTCGACAAACACAAAAAAGAACAATTATCTCTATTCGCTTTATTTTATTACTCATAATCATACCACTGCTAACTCATCAAATAGCTAAAGCTGTATTTATCGGTCCTTTAGTTGAGCATTTTAGAAGTGCAGAAGCAGTGGAAGTCTTTCTCAATGTAGAAATGGAAGAAGAAGCACTTGTAGAACTGCAAAGATTTGAAGAAAGAATAAAATTTGAAAACTTAATTACTAATACCCCAACGCTATCACCTGAAGTTCTAGAACACCAGATGAAAGAGAAAGCACAAGAAATAGCAGAGGAGTTTTGGAGTGAAAGTTCTAATGCGATTAAAAATGTATTTGCAGATATTTTTTCCGTAGCTACTTTCATCTGGCTGTTACTTATCAGTAAGTCTTCTATTTCCGTTCTAAAAGATTTCTTTGATCATATAGTATATGGATTGAGTGATAGCGCCAAAGCATTTATTATTATATTGTTTACTGATGTATTTGTCGGCTTTCACTCTCCTCACGGTTGGGAAGTAATTCTGGAAGGTTTATCACGACACTGGGGATTACCTGCTAATAGGGATTTTATCTTTTTATTCATTGCTACATTTCCCGTAATTTTAGATACTATATTCAAATATTGGATTTTCCGTTACTTAAATCGCATTTCACCTTCTGCTGTTGCTACCTACCATAATATGAATGAATAAATTCATAATTCGGAGCAGATAAATTAAAAAAAGTCGTAACTCCTTCTTTCTTATTCTCCCTCCTAACTACTGAAATCCTCTATTAGTTTCATGAACAAGATATTTGACGCAACTCTCAGCTTAGCGATTTTTACACAATTTTCTCTTGAAAATGCTATTATTAAAAAATAAAGACATCTTTTCTCCAGAATTTCAAATCACAAAATGGGATTTACCATTTGCTTTAAAAACCGAAGATACCAAAAATTCACCTGTACTTTTCCAAAGAATTCCTATTACTTTTTATCAAAAGGATCTGTCTAGTTTAGATGGGAGAATTTATTGTAATGAACAGGATGAAATAACAGACAGAAAAGCTTTATTAAAAGCTATAATAAAATATATTAACCAAAGTTGAAAATATTTGGAAACTGATCATACTGGGACTGGTTATCAGAAATATAAAATCCCAAATATAAAATCCCAGGAATTACAAGAGAGGGTGTTTATCAAAGCTTTCAAAGATTCAGATAATTAGTATTATCTACTAATTCTGCTCAAGAATTACACACAGCGATCGAAAAAGAGTTTGTATTTTATCAATCAGTTGGGAAAGTATAGTTAAGGTACGATTTTATTTACTGCATATTTATCGACTATTTACCCTTATGTATTAGCCTAAGATAAAGTAAAGGAGGTGTAATTAAAGGTACTGGTAGGGTAGATTATTATTTAGGTACTGGTAAAATCTTAGGTGAGTACGCTGGTGTTAAAGTTAGTGATGGACAGTTATTTTATTTATTGTTTACACCTGGAAAATAATACCAACTCAAAATTCAAAGCGAAGCGACGAGACTATACTATTCCATTAACATCAACCGTAAAGGTTCTAAATGTACATACCAAGGAAAAGGTAAGTCTTTAATTGTCACCCATTTTTCCTTATAAACTTCAGCTTGCAAGTTATGATCATAAACATTTTGAGCGGGAGAATGCAACTTTAAAAATAAGGTCATGCGGTGAGGTGTTTCACTGGTTCTGGCTAACCAACAGGGAAAAGTATTTTCCTGGTATGGGTCATTGGTGAAAACAATTTGATGGGCGCGAATCCCAATATGAGATAATTTATTAGGAATTGATTCTACAACTTGGAGAGTACAATTCCAATCAATGGCTTCTAGCTGTTGGGATGATATACAAACAGCACGAGAAAAGTTTTTACATCCAGTTATTTTAGCCACATTCATAGTAGCAGGCTGCTGAAATATCTCATATCTAGAACCATAATGAACTTCTTTACCATTTTCTAAAACTAATAAATTGGGACAAAGCCGATACGCTTCTTCCATATTATGAGTGACAAATAAAGTCACACCTGAATAATCAGTCAAAGTTTCTGTCATCTGTTGTTCTAACTGACTGCGTAGATGTGTATCAAGGGCTGAAAATGGCTCATCTAAGAGCAATCCTTCTGGTTGACTTGCCAAGGCCCTAGCTAAAGCCACTCGTTGTTGTTGTCCTCCAGAAAGTTGGTGAGGATAGTGATCGCCTAATCCCTGCAATTCCATTGCTATTAATTGTTTTTCCACCTCTAACTTCAGATTTCCATAAGATAATTCTTTCGGTAAACCAAAGGCGATATTTTGCGCCACATTTAGATGTGGAAATAAAGCATAATTCTGGAATAAAAATCCAATGCGACGATTCCGAACAGGAACATCAATTCCTTTGTTTGAATCAAATAAAACTTTATTATTTAATACAATTGTTCCTTTTGTCGGTGTTTCTATCCCCGCAATGCAACGGAGAATCATACTTTTTCCTGCACCAGAAGCACCCAATAATCCTAGTGGTTGACTATCTGTATTAAAAGCTACTTGTAGATGAAAACTTGCCAGTTCTTTTTCAATATCTATAAATAAGCCAGATGCAGAAGATTTGGAAAGTACAAGAAAGGATTGATTTTCTGGTCCTATTTGTTTATTTATTTCGTTATTTATGCTTCTACATTTATGTTTTTTTTCTTGCCATAAGTTAGTTAGAATAATCCCTGATAGAGAGATCACCACAATTGAGATCGCCCAAAACCAAGCTTCATACATATCCCCAGCTTCCACAGCAAAATATATTGCCATCGGTATATTCTGCGTTTGTCCAGGAATGTTACCAGCTAACATCAAAGTTGCTCCAAATTCACCCAAAGCACGGGCAAAAGCTAATGTTACACCTGCTAAAATGCCAGGAAAAGCTAAAGGTAAACTAATCCGCCAAAATATTGTTAATTCCTTAGCACCTAAAGTTCTAGCCACACGCAACAAATTAGCATCAATTTGTTCAAAAGATCCCAATGCAGTTTTATACATTAACGGGAATGAAACCACAGTTGCAGCTATAGCTGCACCATACCAAGTAAAAACTATTGTGAGATTAAATGGTTCCATCAATTTACCAACCGGACCATTGTTACCGAAAAATAGCAACAACAAAAAACCAACAACTGTAGGTGGTAAAATCAACGGTACGACAAAAATACCCTCTATGATAGATCTGCCTTTACCTGTATATCCCAACATCCAGTAAGCAGCACCAATACCTAAAAAGGATGTGATGAAAGTCGCTAGAAATGAAGTTTTCAGCGATATCCAAAGGGGTGATAAGTCCTGTGGCATAGTTTGTATATTTCCAGCTTAGTTCATATTATAATAGGTGATTCGTGATTGCGAGCAAGCGAGAGAATTAATAATTACCAATGACAACTGAATAACTGATAAATAATCAGTGAATTCAACCTTCTGGTGCTTCCGATTGGAGTATGGTATGGCAATATTTAATTAGAGTAGTGAGGCGATCACTAATGTTTTTAAGTCTTGCCTCTGACGTTACAGACTGCCTTGCACCTTGGAAAAACATCACATCTATTTCCAACAATCGCAGTTGCTTACTCATCTCCGTCTGATAAGATTGTTCTCGCCAGTCCAGATCACATATAGGCACAACTTGCTGGATAAACCATTGCTGCAACTCACGTAGACGCTGCCGTAAAAGAGGAGTATTTATTTGGTTTTGGGTGACATCAGACCGGAATTGCTCCAGTAATGTGGCAAATTCTTGATATTTTTCAAGATACTGAGACATAACTCCTAACTCCTGATAGTATAGCGCCGCATAAGCCATACTCCTGAACTCCTTCTTCTAACTCCTACCTCCTGTTAGTTTTGCAAAACCTCATTGCTTTCCTAGACATTAGACATATTACATCAAATCAGCTAACATCAGTTAATGAGTTCTGTTGTCAAAAAACCACTGGTGGCATTTATTGAGTCCTAAGTTCAATGTTAATGTAACAGAATTGACTTGTGGAAAGTGAAAATCTACAAAAATTCCCAACAGCTTTTAGCCAAGGGATAGAGGTTGTTATAGTTCATCCTGTGAAGATAAGACCTCCAAACTAATTAACTGGATATTTGTCCAATATAATTAGCAACTATTAATGTCAAGAAAATTTTCTTTTACAAAAAACTCTTTCAGGGACTGAATCAAACTATAAGCCTCGAATTATTCTCTGAGGCCTTGTTTTTCATCTATGGATATTCTGTTTTATATGCCTCAACACCCTTAATCAATCGATGATGATCACAGGCAATTAGAAAGTCATCCTCACACTCTTTTTCTTACCCGTATGTGGGGCAGCATCTTCTTTTGACGATGCTGTAATTTTCGTCTATATCTCTATTATCCACCGAAAATTTATCTTTTCTCTTGTATGAGCAGTTTACTTCTTGATTCCTCAGTTGATGTCAGTCTTCCGGAATGGCTCAAGAAATATTTACGAGAAACATCAGCAAAGAGCAGCGCAGCGGAAGATGACCGAACACATAGCGATATTGCTTTGATTTGTCATGCTTTTCAATTTGCCTATCAACTGCATCAAGGTCAGTACCGCAAATCTGGAGAAGCTTATATAGCTCATCCAGTAGCTGTAGCTGGATTGCTGCGTGATTTGGGAGGAAGTCCTGCTATGATAGGAGCTGGATTTCTTCATGATGTAGTCGAAGATACAGAAGTCACAATTGAAGAAATAGAAGAGCATTTTGGGGCTGAAGTCAGACAATTGGTAGAAGGTGTCACCAAGCTTTCTAAAATCAATTTCACCAGTAAAACTGAAACCCAAGCAGAAAATTTCCGGCGAATGTTTTTGGCCATGGCGCAGGATATTCGGGTAATTGTAGTGAAGTTGGCAGACCGTTTGCATAATATGCGAACCTTGCAGTATATGTCAGAAGCTAGCCGTCGCCGTAGCGCCCAGGAAACACGAGATATCTTTGCACCTTTAGCTAATCGTTTGGGGATTTGGCGGGTTAAATGGGAATTGGAAGATTTGGCATTTAAGTATTTGGAACCTGATGCTTTCCGAGAAATTCAGCAGCACGTTTCTGAAAAACGAACCGCGCGGGAAGAAAAATTGGCCAAAGCTACGGAAGTGTTGCGCAAACGAATGCAACAGGCGGGAATTCAATGTTTGGATATCAGCGGTCGCCCCAAACATCTTTATAGCATTTATCAAAAAATGCATCGTCAGCAAAAAGAATTTCATGAAATTTATGATTTGGCTGCACTGCGAATTATTGTGCAAACTAATGAAGAATGCTATCGAGCGTTGGCTGTTGTTCATGATACGTTTCGTCCTATACCAGGAAGATTTAAAGATTACATTGGTCTGCCCAAACCTAACCGTTACCAATCCTTGCATACTGGGGTCATTGGTTTGACTGGTCGCCCTTTGGAAGTGCAAATTCGGACAATGGAAATGCATCATGTTGCTGAGTATGGGATTGCTGCACATTGGAAGTATAAAGAAACCGGAGGTTCCACCAATAGCCAATTAACAGGAACAAATGAGAAGTTTACTTGGTTGCGCCAACTATTAGATTGGCAAAGTGATTTAAAAGATGCTCAAGAATACCTAGATAGTGTTAAAGACAATCTATTTGAAGATGATGTTTATGTCTTCACCCCAAAGGGGGATGTTGTTCCTCTAAGTCCCGGATCTACGAGTATAGATTTTGCTTATCGAATTCATACAGAGGTGGGAAATCATTGTGCAGGGGCACGGGTCAATGGCCGCATTGTGCCATTATCAACGCGATTACAAAATGGCGATATTGTTGATATTATTACTCAAAAGAATAGCCATCCTAGTTTGGATTGGTTAAATTTTGTCAGGACTTCGGCTGCGAAATATCGTATCAAACAATGGTACAAGCGATCGCGCCGGGAAGAAAATGTGTCACGAGGACGAGATCTATTAGAGAAGGAACTTGGTAAAACTGGTTTTGATCACTTGCTGAAATCAAATGCAATGCATACTGTAGCTGAAAAGTGCAATTATCACAGTGTGGAAGATTTACTAGCAGGTTTAGGTTATGGAGAAATTACTTTAAACTTGGTGTTAAATCGCTGGCGGGATGTGGTGAAAACACAACAACCGATGGCTGATGTTATCCCATTTATACCCAAGGAGTCAACATCCAAAACGTCGCGAGATACACCACCAATTACTTCTCGTGCTAGTGATTCACCTATTATTGGTGTGGAAGGTTTGGTTTATCATATAGCTGGATGTTGTACGCCGATTCCTGGAGAGGCAATTATAGGTGTAGTAACCCGGGGAAGAGGTATATCCATTCATTGTCAAGGATGTCATAATGTGGATAATGTGGAATGTGAGCGACTAGTACCAGTAAGATGGAATACTGCCATAGAAAATAGCACTCGTCCTCACACTTATCCGGTGGATATTCAAATTGAGACTCTTGATAGAGTGGGAATATTGAAGGATATTTTATCGCGGTTGAGCGACCAAGGTATAAATGTGCGCCATGCTAATGTAAAAACAGCTTTGGGACAACCGGCACTGATGGATTTGGGAATTGATATCCGTGATCGTTCTCAATTAGAACACTTGTTTGTGCAAATTAAGAAAATGAGTGATATTCTTAACATTCGTCGCGTTGGTCAAGTTGAAGATTCCCAAGTTTAGGGTATAGGGTGTATGGGAAAAAATACCTTATTTTTGACTTATAAAAAGCCCTGCGCCCTCTATTCATCACTAAAATTACAGCAGGAGTAAGGAGTTAGAAGTAAAACTCTCTTGCTGTCTAGTACAGTACGGGGTAAATAAACCAACCATTCCAAATCTCTGAAGAGATTACACTGTAACATTTTTAATTTTATTGGTGCAGGCTACTGCAAGCACTATTTTGTTAGCGTAGCTCTTCTGAAAGAAGCATTTTGAACTCATGGCGGTACTAGGTTTCAATTTAGATTCTGTACCTCTATCTGCAATCTGCTGTTAAAGATATAAATAATCATCATAATATTTGGCGATAAATATTTAGCTATCACAGAAAATTTAGTCTATTATCTGAATCCGACCTCTAATCACATGACGTAATAGTCTATTGAGGGCTTCTTCTTCTTCATTTATAAACTCGTCTAAAATAGCTGCCATCAGTCCGTAGCGATCGGCTAAAGTCAAAACTCTACTACCAGCAGAGGTCCCGATGTTTTCTGAAACAGGACCAGGAAGAATTTGGATGTGGCGCATGAGGGTTGTCCTTGAACTTCATAATATTATGATCCCCTAGAATCTCTACCTTTGGAGTGATTGACTTAGTCAAATAGTTGTGAGAATTATCGATCTTTTTGGTGATAAGAACAGTACTAAACAGGTGATGCAGATCACAAATAGTTATCAGTTATCAGTCTGTTCACTATCAACTTTCACCTCTTCATTACGGCTATTGCTGCCTTCGCCACAGGCATCACACAAACCCTGAACTGTCACTTCATAGGTTTCTCCATGCAAACCAGGACGCAAATTTCTAAGCTCAATACATTTGAATGTATCCCAGGCTATATCTTCAATCGCACCACAACGCTGACAGCAGAAATGATGATGGAGTTGAACATTTGCATCATAACGAGATACTCCTTCTTCTAGTAATACCTCCCGTACCAGTCCCACCTCTCTAAGGGCTTGTAGAGAACTATAGATCGTCGCTTGGGAAGAAACAGGAAAATCTTTATTTAAATCGGTCAGGATTTGCTCAACTGTTGGGTGATCTATGCGTGATAACAAATTTGCATAGACCGCAAACCGCTGAGGAGTAACCCTCAAGCCCTTAGATCTTAAGGTTTGAATAATTGTGTTTGCTTGTTCCTGCATGATTGTAGGTTTACTTAGAAATTTTTAACCTCTTTAGAGGTTATCATATTCACAAATTAACAAAATATTTAATTTCATCAATTAAATAAGTATTTATCTCTATTGATTATTTCTCAAATAAGAATTATTCTGAGATTTCTTAGAAGAAAGTAAACATAATTTCATACATCAAAATTTAAGAGGTCAATATGGCTGTGATCGCAACCGTTCCTAGCGTCGTCTTCAAAACCCGTGTCCGTGACGAGTCCATTGGTAGACCCAACCCTTTTCGGTGGCAAGATCACACCACAGAAGAACTTTTTGCTGGCAAGCGTGTAGTTGTGTTTTCATTACCTTGAGCTTTTACTCCGACCTGTTCCACCTCACATCTACCCCGCTATGAAGAACTCTACAAAGAATTTCAAGCATTGGGAGTAGATAGCATTATTTGTATATCTGTAAATTATGCTTTTGTTATGTAGCAATGGGGTAAACAACAAGGGGTTGAGAACGTCTTTTTATTACCTGATGGCAATGGCGAATTTACTCGTAAAATGGGAATGTTAGTTGATAAATCTAACCTGGGCTTTGGAATGCGTTCTTGGCACTACTCAATGGTAGTAAATGATGGCAAAATTGAAAAGATGTTCATTGAGCCAGGTCTTGAGGATAACTGTCCCACGGATCCCTTTCAAGTTTCAGATGCAGATACCATGTTCAACTACCTCAAAAGTGTGTAACTAGTGATTGAAGAAAGTGTATAATTAGTGATTGAAGGTAGGGGGCAGAAACATATATTATGCTCCCGATATCCCTGTTTCCAAATCTCCCCATTTTTAACCGAGAGTATAAATATTTAAGATTTAAGCAAATTATTTAATATATAATCCAAAATCTAAAATCTAAAATTAATATGACCTACGATTTTGACTTATTTATAATTGGTGCTGGTTCTGGTGGTATTGCGACTGCTAGACGTGCCGCAGAATACGAAGCTAAGGTAGGAATTGCTGAGTTTGATCGACTAGGGGGAACCTGCGTTAATCGTGGCTGCGTCCCTAAAAAACTCATGGTTTATGCTTCTCATTTTCCTGAGCTATTTTCGGATGCCAAAGGATATGGCTGGAGTGCTGTCCAGAGTTCTCTAGATTGGGAAAAGATGATCACTACAGTCAACAATGAAGTCATTCGCCTCAATGGAGTTTATCAAAAAATGCTTGATAATTCCAAAGTTGAGGTATTCCAAGGATATGGAAAAGTCGTTGATGCGCATACAATTTTAGTTGGTGATCGTCAACTAACAGCAGATAAGATATTGATTGCCGTTGGTGGCTATCCTATTAAACCCAACATTTTAGGAATTGAACACGCTATTACCTCTGATGATATTTTCCATCTTCAAAAACAGCCCGAACGCATGGTAATTTTGGGGGGAGGTTACATCGGCTCAGAATTTGCTTCCATCATGAACGGACTGGGAACAGAAGTCACTCAAATAACACGCAGTGAAACAATTCTGCGTGGTTTTGATCAGGATTTGCAGACTGCAATTCAGCAAGGGATGATTAATCACGGGATTAGAATTCTCAATAAAATCCGACTAATTACTATTCAGAAAGATGCAGAAGGAATTAAAGTCGCAGTTTGCAAAGATGGCGAGCCTGAAGAGATAGTTGTTGTGGATACTGTCAGTTTAGCTGCTCTTGGTCGCAAACCAAATACACAAAATCTGGGTTTGGAAAACACCAAAGTTAAGCTTCATAATGGAGCAGTTGTTGTTGATAAATACAGTCAAACAATAGAAGAAAATATCTATGCAGTGGGAGATTGTACAAACAATATTAATTTAACTCCTGTAGCTATTAATGAAGGTCGAGCCTTTGCAGATACTGTATTTGGTGGTAAGTCTCGTATTATGAGTTATGAAAATATCCCAACCGCAATTTTTACGAATCCCGAAGCGGCTACAGTGGGTTTGACAGAAGTGGAAGCCCGAGAAAAATATGGTGCTGCAGTGGAAATTTATCGCAGTCGCTTCCGTCCCATGTACTACAGCTTAGCTGGTAAAGAAGAAAAAACCATGATGAAATTGGTGGTTGATAAGAACACTGATAAGGTGCTGGGAGCGCACATGGTAGGAACGAATGCGGCAGAGATCATTCAGGGAATTGCGATCGCAATCAAAATGGGTGCTACCAAAGCAAATTTTGATGCTACTGTCGGTATCCATCCTAGCTCGGCTGAAGAGTTCGTTACCATGCGGTGATAATCAGTTATCACTACTTGCTCAATAAACAATAAGGGAGAGACATTAAGAAACTATCCTAATGCTTTTGCTTGGGCTTTGCTAATCGCTCTTTCTTTTGCCATTTACAAGTTATGAAACAACTCCTTTAGAGCCAATTATTCTTAGTAGTTGAGCTTGTTCAATTCCACGTGTTTCCATCACGTGTTGCACTATAGCATAAGGTAATGATTTTCCCATAGGATAGTTTTTGTTTTCGAAGTCCTAAATCACAGTAACCAAGAGTTGTAATATAGCAGTCTGTTCAGCTGTACGATTTTTATACCCCATCATTTTTTTCAACAGTTTCTAGGGTGTGATCGTATTCTACTTCTGTTGTAATAACTTTAGGTTGTAACTATAACTAGAAGCTGACTGTAAGTAGCTCTGTCAAAAGAAGTTATCATTTAGTTTTTACCTTGCTGACTCCTGCTCTTGGTAAAGACCCCTATCATGACTTACTCTAATGCTCGAAAGTAAGTTATGACTCTTAGCTGTTAATAACAGGAGCATAAAAATAATTATGCCTAACATCTATACAAAAAGAATGGGTCATTTTTCCTTTTTTCCTTATCTGAATTCAGCATTTTTTGAGAAATACTGGTAGTAAACAGTTTGAATTTCATAATCAATACTGACAGTTAGGCGGTAGGAATTACCTTTGATGTTGAATATAATGAAGTTACCTACTACATTCACTGTTCACTAAAACTGTCTAACGTCATTGAATTTTTGCTATGATGCATATTTAACAGATCCATACCAAGAGTTAACTTGCTAGATTGTATCTGGATATTTTGAAGCATCAGCGCATAAATTACGAATGCTGATCAGATACATGTTTTATTTCCTTCATGTTAAAACATATGTTTTACTTGCAATACACTCACAACTATAAGTTCTCGTATTGAGAACAAAATATCAACACTAGTATAATTTTCAGGCAATTGATAAAATTGCTGGAGTAACAGTTTTTCGCTTAAGATATTTAACTACAAAAACCTAACGATTTAGTATATCTCAAACAACGATTTGGTATATCTCAAACACCAGTCCTGTCTATGTCGCTAAGGCCTCCAATTCCCATGCTTCAATCATTTTGTAAGTTCGTGTATGATCTTGCCTATCAACATCACACTTACCCAATAGGAGCAAAGCTGTATTGATTTCTTGATCCAAGATTACTGAATGAAATAGTACATCTGTATAAATAAAGCCTAAATTCCAACTTCAATTAACACTTAACATGGTTGTCTATCCAGAACAGAAAAAATCCCAGAACAAATACCGTCGCAATAATAATGATTGGCGGTTATTTTTACGTCTAGTACCTTATGCCCGTCGGAATAGACGCTTACTAGCGCTATCAATGTGTTTACTAGTACCCATTGCTGTTGCTAACTCGGTCCAACCGTTGTTGATTGGACAGGCTATATCTCTTATTCGTGAAGAACCCAGTACCTACGAATTTCTCAGAAATCGCTCCCTATGGGAAGGGTTAAATATCCTGCAAGGATTATTTCTGACTACAATTCTTGTTAGACTATCACTAACAGGGCTTCAGGGTTATCTAGTACAAAAGCTAGGACAAAAAATCACTGCTGCCATTCGTGAAGATTTATTCCATCATGTCACTTCTTTAGCAGTGCGTTTTTTTGAACGTACACCTGTAGGTAAAGTTATTACCAGAATTATCAATGATGTTGAAAGTTTAGGAGATGTCTTTGCTACTGGTGCTATTGGTATTCTCTCTGATTTATTTTCCATGTTGATGATTATTGGTTTAATGTTTTCTATCCAATGGCAATTGGCTTGTTTACTACTATTAATTCTGTTACCTATCACTTCGTTAATTGTTTACTTTCAGCAGCAGTATCGCCGTGCTAATTACAAAGCACGAGAAGAACTATCAAAACTAAATTCCCAATTGCAAGAAAATATCGTTGGCATTAATGTGGTCCAGTTGTTCCGCAGAGAAAAAGTCAATGCAGAATTATTTCGCGCTACGAATCAAATTTATATTAAAGAAGTTGATGATACCATTTGGTATGATTCCGCTGTTTCTGCAACCTTAGAATGGATTAGTCTGATTGCGATATCAGGGGTATTGTGGGTAGGTAGTTTGTTGCTATTAGGACAAAATATCACCTTTGGGATTTTATCAGCATTTATTTTGTACGCCCAGCAATTATTCGATCCTCTGCGTAATTTCGCTGAAAAATTCACTGTTATTCAAGCTGGTTTTACTGCCATTGAAAGGGTCAACGATATTTTAGATGAACCGATAGAAATCAGAGATCAAACTAATCCTGATTTTTCGATTTTACATACTCAACTTGGTTATATAGATGAGATAATGAGGGATCTAGAAAACCAGAATTTTACTACTCCACCTGATTTGGGAGAAATCCAGTTTGAGAATGTTTGGTTTGCTTATAAAGATGATGATTATGTAATTAAGAATTTACACTTTACTATTCATCCAGGTGAAAAAATAGCCTTAGTCGGTCCTACAGGTTCGGGGAAAAGTTCTATCATACGGCTTTTATGTCGTCTTTACGAACCGACTCAAGGACGCATTCTGATTGATGGTATAGATATCCGTGAGATACCACAGTCAGAATTGCGGCGTTATATAGCAGTGATTTTGCAAGAAGCTTTTCTGTTTACTGGTGACGTCAAAAGCAATATTACTTTAGGAGATAGCTACACCTTTGAAGAAATTGAAAGAGCAGCAGGAAAAACTAATATAGCTGATTTTATACATCAATTACCTCAAGGCTATGAGACCCGATTACGAGAGAGGGGAACAAATATTTCTACTGGACAAAAGCAACTTTTAGCATTTGCCCGTGCTGCTATTCGTAATCCACAAATTTTAGTATTGGATGAGGCTACTGCTAGTTTAGATGTAGGCACAGAAGCGTTAATTCAACAGGCATTAAATCAGCTCTTAATAAAACGAACTGCAATAATAATTGCTCACCGCTTGTCAACAGTCCGCAATGTAGACCGGATTTTTGTGTTAAATCGGGGGGAAGTAATTGAACACGGAAGTCATGAACAATTACTAGCGCAAGGAGGACTTTACGCAACGTTGCATAATTTTCAAATATTGGGGACTTGACTTGATTTAAACTTTAATGAACCAGTTTTTACGATACATTATAACTGCAAAACCGTACCAGAATAATACCGTGACAATACCAAAGAAAAAAGAACCGTTGAGATTTTCTGCCCAAGATGCAAAAATATTTTGGTAGATCCAATTGTAAATACTGATAGCGGTTGCACCTGTACCAATTTGGGTTTTAGCTGTAATTTTAATGAGGGTGACAGAGGCGACAAAGAGTGTGATCGCATTTAATCCCATAATCTCAAAAGGTTTACTCCAGCGTTTTATTAGCCTTACTTCAATTAGTTCATAACAAGCTGCTAATAACATTAACGCCCAACCAGTGGTAAAAACAACATAGGAACTAGTCCAGAGTTTCTTATTAATGGGAAATGCGACATCCCAAATAATACCAATTACCAAACAACACAAACCAAATAAAACTAAATCCATGCTAGTTTGTGAATTTAGCTGTTTTTTGTCATTGATCCAAATCCCAGCAGAATAACCAACGAGAACGGAAACTATCGCTGGAATGGTACTATATAATCCTTCTGGATCTCCTAGATAATTAAACCCGTCACCTTTATATAAATGTGCCTTAGGAATAATTAAACGGTCAATAAATGCACCAAAATTACCTTCTCGTGTCAGCACTCCCGCACCATAATCTTGAACTGGGACATACATCATTGTTAACCAATAACCGATAAGTAACACTCCTGCTAATATCCATTGATTTTTCCGCGGTAGTTTCAAAACTATCAATGATGCAAAAAGGTAGGAAAGGCTAATACGTTGTAAAACTCCCATAAAGCGAATGCTACTTAAGTCAAAAGTCCAAATACCTTTATTCCAAAAGCCGTTGAGTAGTAATCCCAATAAAAAAAGAATAGCAGCACGGCGCAGGATACGTAAGTAAAGTGCTTTGTTGGGTTTGTTATCTGAGGTATACTTTGATAGGGAGAAAGCCATTGCTACACCGACAATGAACAGAAAAAATGGAAATACCAAATCAGTAGGTGTACAACCGTTCCATTCAGCATGGTCTAAGAGTGAATATTTATCATCTGCAACTCCTACCATATTGACGAGAATCATTCCCGCAATGGTGATACCACGAAACACATCAAGTGAAGTCAGACGCATAAGCAGAATAGTTTTTTAATAACTATCTACCCTACCCCGCCTGATACAGGTTATCAAGGAAAATTTATATACTACGTTACAAGGTAAAATTCTGTTAAGTAATCTTTGAATAAGGTAAAATTCTGTTAAGTAATCTTTGAATTCTGTATTTTCTACTATGTCTATCAAAGTTGGAGATAATGCCCCTGATTTTAGCCTACCTGCCCAAAATGCTTCTACAGTCAGCCTAAGAGATTTTCGCAATAAGCAAGCTGTTGTGCTGTACTTTTATCCCAAGGACGACACACCAGGATGTACTGCAGAATCTTGTGCTTTCCGAGATCAATATGAAGTATTTAAAGCGGCTGGTGCTGAAGTTATCGGCATAAGTGGAGATTCTAGTGAATCACATCAGAAGTTTGTAGCCAAATACAATCTACCTTTTACACTTTTGAGTGATAAAGGTGATCAAGTACGTAAGCTATATGGTGCTACTACTGCTTTTGGTTTTATCCCCGGCCGGGTGACTTATGTGATTGACCAAAAGGGTGTCATTCAATATATTTTTGATTCCATGTTGGACTTTAAAGGTCACGTTGAGAAAAGCCTGAAAACTTTGCAAGAACTAGCCTAAGTAATAATAATGGGGACTGGGTAAGGTTTTTACCAATTACCAATTACCTAATCCCCATCACTTAGGCTTTAGACTTCTCCAACATGGCAACATTACCTTGGCCTGTTTTACCGTTCTTGCCGTTAGTATGTCGGTTACTATTGCGGGGGCGGGGTTGAATTACGCCGTAACCACCGTGGTTACGTTTGTAAATGACGTTGATTTCCCCTGTTTCGGCGTTACGGAACATATAAAAGTCATGCCCCACTAGTTGCAGTTGTTCTTGGGCTTCTGCAAGGGTCATCGGGGGCATGGAAAAATATTTAGTGCGGACGACTTCTCCTGGTAGTTCGGGGGTGCGATCGCCTATTAAAGTATCTGCAACTGGTTCAGCAACTACCGCTTCATTAGTTGGTATAGGTTGGGTTTTATGATCTTGTCTTCTTTCTTTATATTTACGTAATTGACGGGCTATTTTATCTGCAACTAAATCAATGCTGGCATATAAGTTTTCGCTGCTTTCCTCCGCACGGATAACACTACCACTAGCGTAAATCGTTACTTCTGCTGCTTGTTTTGTACTAATTCTGGGATTCCGAGCCACGCTTAGATGTACATCAACTTCGTTTGTGATGTTCTGAAAATGGTTAACTGCTTTTTCAATCTTTTGGTGTACATATTCGCGAATCGCATCAGTAATTTCAATATTCTTGCCGTGGATGACAAGTTTCATGTAAACTCTCCCGCTCAATATTTATTTGATGTGAATGTATTTTGTATTAACAGAGATTGCTGTAAGGTCTATAACTGCCGCTAATACAAATTATGAAATGCTTTTGATGTAAGGCTTTTGCATCTGCTCTAAGTTTGCTGCATCTTACTGATGAGTACCTCTATCCTCGATTTAGCTTATTAAACTCTGTGCTGTTATCCAACTGCTTACTAGACAGTTGGATGTCCTAGAAAAAATCCTCCATTAATCAATCTTAGCTGTTTGATACCTGATTTTTCTGTTTGAAGGACCTTTACAAATGTAGGAGTAGTTGCTCTTGCTCTCTTGCTGTCGCCTTGTTCACTGTTTATGAAGCATAAAACCTTTAATCAGCAGTTTTAATTCGGATAAATGTAAACAACTTGTGAAGATAGTATCAGCCATTTCATTAGACCTATTGTCTTGGCGTGATACTTATTGTAGAAAATTCCTCCTAACACCATTGAGGTTATATATTCAAATTAGCACTTTGTGGTTTACATAGCTTATTCCGTTGACTTTCCTTTAAAATCCTTTGCATAGCTTGACATTTTCTAACTCAATGCTTGCTTTTAGCAATATATTTGGCCATTTACCTAATTGATTTTTCGCATGATCCATAATATGGAACCCCAAAAAAATGATTGTTCTTTCTATAACCAAGGATTAATGTGTTATTTAGATGCTCTTCAATGGCAGCGATCGCTACTCGCCGAACGCATCAAGAACCCCAATTTAGAAGACGCACTCATTTTGCTGGAACATCCCCCTGTCTACACTTTGGGACAAGCTGCAAACCCAGAATTTCTCAAATCTGACCTTGACAGAAGCGTGTATAATGTGCATAGAGTTGAAAGAGGCGGCGAAGTCACTTATCATTGTCCTGGGCAACTAGTTGGTTATCCGATTTTAAATCTGCAACGTTATCGTCAAGACTTGCATTGGTACCTACGGCAACTTGAAGAGGTCTTAATTCGCGTTTTAGCAAATTATGGATTACAGGGAGAACGAATTCCCGGTTTTACTGGTGTATGGTTAGAAGGCTATAAAGTTGCTGCCATAGGTATTAAAGTCAGTTGCTGGGTGACTATGCATGGTTTTTCACTCAACGTTTGTCCTGATATGACAGGGTTTGAGCGTATTGTTCCCTGTGGCATAGCTGATAAGGCAGTCGGTAGTTTAAGTAACTGGATTCCCAATATCAAATGTCTGGAAGTACGAGCTTCTATAGCGGAGTGTTTTTCTGAGGTATTTGGAGTAAAATTAATAGAATATAAGTATCAAAGCTATACATAAAATCCTTATAAAACGATCGAGTATTTACATAAATTAATTAAAATAGTCGTGATCTAGATCACGGATAAAATCACGATTTTATCCGTAAAATATCCTCATTTGCCAGCAAATATATTCACTTTTGTATAAATTGACCAAAAACGTGCTTGTGAATTACTCTAATAATCTACAGGTAAACTTTTCCTCGTACAGCACCCTTAACGAACGTGACTGGGAAGCTTTAATATCACTGTTTGAAAGGGATGACAGTGATGAAATTGAGGCAGAAATCGAAAGTAAATTGGTTTGGTTAGTACCAGAACCATGTTGGGAAGATAATCCTTTTGAATTCTTGCGTGAGTTTCTTTGATTGGTTTTTTGTGCTCAGCTGTGAGTGCTATTAAATTTAGATTAACCGTCTCCAACTTGCGGCTTTGTAAAGATGATGGAAATTATGAAAAACCCTTACAAAGGGTATAAGCTTTTAATAAAGCTTATCAATGCTGATTGAGTCATATATGATATATGGTGAACTACTTCCACAACTGCAAGTTTCAGAGGATGTTGTATAAGTCATTTTTTTAATTCGAAATGCAAAATGGAAAATGAAGAAAAAATTTTTGAGTTGATTACCAGAAATACAAAGTCCTCATGTGGAACTCCTAAATTTTAATTAGGGGATTGTCCACACTCTACGTAACCATTCACATTCCCCTGTGAGTAACTGATTAAGAAGGAGCAGGAATAGGTGGAAATAAATTTCCTCTCTGCAGTGGCAATATAATTCCAGGGGTTGATTTATCTGAGAAGACAAGTCTCAATCACACTCAATCAAGAGCAATACGCCAAACTACTTTCAGTTGTGCGAGTACCTTAGCTGATAAGTCCTGCAATCACAGTATGTCCCAGAGCATTTACCCTAATCTTTCTAATTGTTCGAGCGCTAGCTTATAAAGATTCCCCGCTACTTCTACTAGTCTCTCTTTCTCAAGAGATTTGAAGTACCCTTGATTCATTTGGGCAAGGTCTTTTCTACTCAGCCGCTTCATCTAGCTTATTGTATACATCTATGTTCTCCAAGATTATCATAGGAGGGTTACACGATTATTTCTTTTCCTCCCAGACCCACTTGTAAGTTACCCCTAGAAGGGGCCAGAAGGGGGGGTGAAAAGTTATGACTCTACACCCCTTTCATTACTAGTACAGTACGGCGTAAATAAAGCAACCATTCCAAATCTCTGAAAAGCTCACGCCGTAGACATTTTTAATTTTGTTGGCGCAGCCTACTATAAGTGCTATTTTGTTAGCGTAGCTCTTCTGAACAAAGCATTTTGAATTCACGGCGGTACTAGGTATTTAGAAGTTTCACCAAAAATAAAATAATCCTAATTAGTGAACCTAAAATTAGTCCTATACTGCTCACACAACTAATAGTAAAACCTAATACCTCTCTTTGTTGGGTGCTTGATAATATCCCCATACATAAGCAATGCGTCCTATTTTCCATACCATACCTAAAGCAGAAGCCCAAATTGGGCTGATATAAATAGAGAACAACCATAAAGCTGGTAAAAATAAAATTGGATGTTCTAACGTATTTTTCTGAACACGTATAACTCTTTCAAAGTCTGGACTTCCCTTTGTGTTAGGAGGAATAATTTTATATTTAAATCTGGCTCTACCAACGTAGATTGTTACTGCAAAGTAAACAATGAGTGCCAGTATTGTAACAAGGCTAGTCCAAGGATATTTAAATAATTAAAATTTAAAATTAATAAATGAATTATAGTGCATAACGTTCAGAATTTGAACTCACAATTAACGCACCTGGGATATTTATAATAAGGATAAAAAGGTGTATTCCCAAACTAAACGGGGTTGAGCATAGGATAATAAATTTTTGCGCGTTTTTTCTAACTGTTCGATAATACTCCGTTTATGTACTTGTTGCCAGTACGATTGTTGTAGGTAATCAATTAACCATAATTGCGCCTCTATGTCTAGTTCTTCATCTATCTTCTTAGCTAATTCCAAAGCATTTCGATAAGATTTAGGTGTTTTTTTTACCTGTTGGAGTAACTCATTGTTGATTGTTTGTAATTTTTGGTAAGCTGCAATCGCACTTCCTGGACTACCAGCAGCTAAACTCAAGACTTCTGGATGTTGCAAAATTTCCCAATTTCCTGTTTGTGTCAATATCTCAGCAACAGAAGCCGTATCTAGTCGATAAAAGGGAATCTTTTGACAACGGGAAACTAAGGTTGGTAATACAGATTCTGGAGAAGGTGCAATTAAAATTAATGTTGCTTGTCCCGGTTCTTCTAAGATTTTAAGTAAAGCATTTGCGGCTGATTCTGCCATTGTTTCTGCCTGTTCTAAAACTACCACATTTCTTGTAGCTTCTAAAGGTGGACGGGATAAAAATTGAGTAATTTCTCGAATTTGTTCTAAGCGAATCACCGGTCGTGCTTTACTTTTCACTCCTTTGTCTGCTGCTTCTGCTGGGGTGAGTTTTTGTCCTTGGTATTGGTAAGTTGGTTCTAGCCAAAATAAAGCGGGATGATTCCCTTGACGGATACGATTTTGTAAGGTGGCAATTTGATGGGCTTGGATAGAACTAGAAAACAGCAGTTCAATGAAACATTTTGCAGCTAAACTTCTGCCTACACCATCAGTACCAACAAAAAGATAAGCTGGTGCAACTCGCTTTTGTTTAACAGCTTGAGTCAATAATTCTATGGCTTGTTTTTGTCCTATTAATTTTTCAAACATTTACGAATTTAAAAGGTGTGTATTTAAAATCTCTTGTATCCTCTGTTGTATAGTTTCTTTACTTAAACTGCCATCTACACGAAAAATTCGTGATGGGTGAGTAGCAGCTAATTCTCTATATCCCTGTTGTACACGATGGTGAAAAGCAATTGTTTCCTGTTCAATACGGTCTAGTGTAGCTTGACCACGTTTCCGCGCTAGTCCTACCTCCACATCAATATCTAGCCAAATCGTTAAATCACTTTCTAAGCCACTGGTGGCAATATAATTAAGCTGGTTAATAATACTCATGCTCAAACCCCGTCCATAACCTTGATAGGCGATAGTAGAGTCAGTATAGCGATCGCATAAAATATATTTCCCATCAGCTAAATTCGGCTTTAGTTTTTGTTCGATGTGTTCCGCTCTATCAGCACCATATAATAATAACTCTGTAATTTCACTAATAGGCTTATCCTCAGACTTTTCTAGCAATATTTGCCGTAAATAGGTCCCTAACTCCGTTCCCCCCGGTTCACAAGTTAGCGAAAATGATATACTTAAATTTCTTAGCCACTGACTACATAGATGCATTTGGGTAGTTTTACCACAGCCTTCGACTCCTTCAAATACAATTAATTTACCACTCATGTTTTTCAATTTTCCCAATAGCGTTTTGTTACCCTAAGCCTAAAACAGAATAGATAACTATGTCACGTTCTCATAGTCCAGTCTCAGATCAATTTGCGTTCCAAGGTTTGTCAGGAAGCATAAGTACCTTGGCAATCTGGACTTTTTGTATTACAAATCATCTAAAGTTACCCAATACTTAGTAGCAACTGTTCATGCTAGTCTGGGAACAGCAGCTATTTTTGTTTGGATAGCCACTATTATTGTGGGAATATTTAGTCAACTATCAAGTTCAACATCTAAGTAAAAACTTGTTAAATGTATCTAGGGGAATTCCTAATTATATAACTCGGCTGTGGACAGGCTAACTCATTATTGCTCGCTATGCAGTTCTGTTTTGGTAGGTTGCTTATTTGTTTGGTTATTGAATCTTGATTTTATCCCTACTGCTAAAAATTTAGTCGTGATCTTAATTGATCACAATTATATTTGTGGGAGTTGCGAGCGCTTGTTGGACAAGTTTAACAGGAGTCATCTCTTTGAGAGAAGCTAGAAGATCTGCTGAACACCTATTTATGGTTACCCAAGATTGTATTTTAGTAGTCAATGAAGATGGAATGGTTCAACAAGTTAACCCAGCTACTAAATCTTTTTTTAGAATTCAAACATCGCAATTAATAGGATATCAGCTACAAAATCTATTGCCTGAATTAAAAGCAGATCCAGTGGTATAGTCAAAACGGAGTGAACATACTCTGAACCAAAAATC
The DNA here is from genome assembly GCA_936914905.1 of uncultured Trichormus sp. Classification (GTDB taxonomy): domain Bacteria; phylum Cyanobacteriota; class Cyanobacteriia; order Cyanobacteriales; family Nostocaceae; genus Trichormus_B. The sequence continues at coordinate 24,875 of CAKZGI010000023.1, forward strand.
TAAAGTCATAACTCTAGAGGTTTCCATCTCCGACCGAACTCAAGAAGACTTGCAGAAATATGTAGTTATTTTCAATGTCATCACTCAGCGTAAACAACCTCAAGAAATTTTATGACAATCTGAAGGCCAATTAATAAAATAAGCACAGCAATTAGCAGCTCAAGTAGTCCAGAGTGAAAAGTTATCTAGTTTGGGACAATTGGTAGCAAATATAGCTCATGAAATCAATAATCCAACTAATTTGATCTATGGCAACTTCGAGCTAGCTAATTAATACATTCAAGATTTAATCATACTCATACAACTTTATGGTCAAAATTATTCTTAACCAGATCTAGAAATTCAAAATGCTATCCAATATATGGATTTGAATTTTGTTTCATTAGGTTTACTTAAGTTATTAATTCGTATGGAATTTGGCTCTCTATAAATTAAAGAAATAGTATTTTTTCCACGAAACTTTTCCTGACTAGATCTATAAGAAATGAAAGCTGTCAACATTCATGAGGGAATTGATAGTACATTGATGATTTTACAAAGTTGTCCTAAAGCTAAATCAGACCGTCTAAGAATCGAGATAATTCAAAAATATGGTCAACTACCTATAGTAGATTCCTATCCTGAACAACTCAATCAAGTACTTAATGAATATTCTAATTAATGGGATTGATGCTATTGAAGAGTCACTACTTAATAGTTACAAAATTAATCAGCCACAAATTGAGGTTTAAAGTCAACTCACTAATGATAATCGGGTAATTATTTGTATAAAGGATAATAGTGCTGATATTCCTGAAAATGTTAAAAGGCATTTATTTATTTTGCCCTTTTTTAAAAACTAAACCACTGGAGAAAGGTACAGGCTTAGATTTATCTATTAGTTATCAACTTATTACAGAAAAACATAGTGGCAATTTGAAATGTATTTCAGAGCTTGAGTTGGGCACATAATTTCTAATTATCATTCCCTCAGAACAGTAAAAACCCCCACCTCAATTAACATATAGCAACGATGAAAGGAGTGTAGGGGATAGGGTGTAGCAGACCAGGCTAGTGAGTAGTGTTGTGGGAAACCCCATGCTTAAAATAAAGGGTTTCGAATTAGGACTTTGTATTTCTGGTGCTGCGTGTTTCAATTTTGAACAGTGAGAAATTGATAACCATCAAGTTAACAGTCAACAGTAAAAACATTAATAACAATTAACAGTTAATAGCTAACTGTCAAAAAGTATGACTATACGGAAGTATACTGTTCTAGGATTTTAGATAAAGTTGTTTTTGGTACCGCACCTACAACAGTATCAACTTGTCTACCCCCCTTAAATACCATTGATGTGGGAATACTACGAATACCGTAATGACTGGCAACTGTAGGATTTTGATCTGTGTTCAGTTTCACTACTTTTACTTGTCCTTCATATTCAGCAGCTACTTCATCAACAACAGTTGCCAGCATTCGACAAGGGCCACACCAAGGAGCCCAAAAATCTACCAAGACGGGAGTCTCACTCTCTAACACTTCCTGCTTGAATGTGGCCTCTGTAACATTGGTGACAGTCATGCTTGTTCTCCTAATTTGATTCAGTAATTCCAGATGAGCGAATTACCCTAAAAGCTAGAATTTCTACATATTTAAGGGAGGTAATCTCGATTTATTAATCTCAGAATAGATTCAGATTAATCCTAAAATGCCCAATTGAGCAATCCTCCACCCCTTAAATATTCAGTTATTTAGCGATTTTACCTCAGAAATTTTTACCTCAGAAATTAGTTCTTCCTGGTTTGGAATTGTTTAAACCATTAAAAGTAAGGTTGGCTGAAAACCCAAAACCCTTGATAAACAGGCGCACTGGGCCCTATTCCGTACTTTAGACAAGGGGTGAAAGCCGCCAGAAGGCGTTTACACCTCAGTGCAGAATCCCCAGTGTGAACCTAGGGGACTGTCAATACAATACTATCTATATCTAGATACAGTCTGATTACCTAAGAGTTAAAATAGGAACAGAAAAATCAACAGAGGTATTGAGGTATTTATGATGAGTGATCGTGACTATACATTAATTATTGATAAAAGTGGTAGTATGTCCACTCCTGACCAAGCAGGTGGTAGAAGTAGATGGGACATAGCTCAAGAGTCAACCCTAGCCTTGGCTAGAAAAGCTGAACAGTTTGACCCCGATGGTATTACAGTTTATGTCTTTTCCGGCAGATTTAAACGTTATGAAAATGTGAATTCAGCTAAAGTCTCGCAAATATTTCAAGAAAATGACCCTGCTGGTACAACAAACTTAGCAGGTGTACTCAACAATGCACTTGATAATTACTTTCAGCGTAAAGCTTCTGGTCAAACTAAACCTAATGGAGAAACAATTTTAGTAATTACAGATGGTGAACCAGATGATCGCAAAGCCGTATTTGAAGTCATTATTCAGGCAACTAGAAGAATGGATAGAGATGAGGAGTTAGGAATTTCTATTATTCAAGTAGGTGCAGATCCACAAGCAACAAAATTTCTCAAAGCTTTAGATGATAAGTTGCAGGGTGTCGGTGCAAAATTTGATATTTGTGACACCGTAACTTTAGACGATTTAGAGGATATGAGCCTTGCAGATGTCTTAGCAAATGCAATCAATGATTAATTTGATTACATCATCTCTGTGTTTGCAAAAATTAATCTAAGAACCAAAATCAGAAACTTAATAATTAATCATTGGAGAATCATTAATGTTAGAAGACTGTGATTACATACTACCTATCGATAGGATTATTAGTATGGTTAAACTGTCTGAATGAGCTAAAAAAAGCAGGTAGTTAGCTTTACAAGAATCTACCCTTGCCCTAGTTTGCAAATATGAATAATTTGATCTTGATACCATCATTATTTATCTGCTTTTCCACAGATTTAAACGGTTTGATCATTTTACCTCACCTAGGGCAGATTTTTCCCGAAAATATTCCTTCTGATACGACAAATCCAGTTGGTATAATCCAAGATGCCATTAATAATTACTTTCGACACAAAGCATTTGGTAAAACTAAACTTAACGGGGAAATAATTTTAATTATTACTGACGGTATACAAGATGCTTGTCAAGCTGTATGTGAAGTCATCACCAATTCTACTCACAAGATGGAGTATGAAAAAGAATTGGGAATTTCCATTATTGAATTAGTCCATGATCCACAATCCAGAAAATTTCTCAAATCTTTAGATGATCAATTGCAAAGTATCAACGCTAAATTGGGTATTTACAATACCATTAATTTAGAGAATTTAGAAGCCATGAGTCTCACGGATCTTTTAATAGATGTGATCAATGATTAAGGTGCTGCTAATTTATAAATTGAGAATCACAAATGCAGACCCTATCAATATTATAGAGTCGTGATTATACTTTAATTATCGACAAGATTGCTAGAATGGCCACCACAGAAAAAAGGTAGAATAAGTAGATGGTCAGCAGCACAAGAATCAACTTTTGCTTTAGCTAGTAGGTATGAAAAATTTGATTCAGATGCTATAATTGTTTATTTATTATCTGGTAGATTTAAGCTTTATAGAAATGTTACACCTAGTAAGGTGGTGCAAATTTTCCAAGAAAATAAACCATCATGTACTACTGATTTAGCAGGTTTATTTAAACACACTACTGAAGATTATTTCCGACGCAGATCTAATGGTCAAATTAAGGCAAATGGTGAACTAATTTTAGTTATTACTAATGGTGAACCTGATCATTCTAAGGGTGTGATGAAAGTGATTATGGAAACTTCATGACGTATGTATATAGATGGAGAATTAGGCATTTCATCTATTCAAGTTGCCATAGGTAGCAATGCTACCTGTTTCTTGGAAAACTTAGATGATGAATTAAAAAGTGCTGGGGCAAAATTTGATATCTGTGATAAAATTACAATGTAATATATGTAAGGTATGACTTTATATAAAGTGCTACTAAATCTGAGTAGTGATTAACTATCTGCATAGTTAGGACTTATACAATGGATTCCATTGATAAATTATAAGCTGAAATTAAGGCTGAATATACTGCACGTAAAATCTAACTACAGCAACGTCAATTAACGTAAGGACTGAGGTGGTGGGGTATTGACAAGTGTGATAGGTGAGGCAGAATATAGCAAGCAGT
>CAKZGI010000024.1 GCA_936914905.1 uncultured Trichormus sp.
TTACTATTCCCAACCCTGATTCTTTCCTTGGCTCTGTCCTAATCTTAACACTATGCAAAGCTAGACACATACTCCTTTGTAAATTTTCGGCCGTCTCTCCTGTATTCAATATTTCACAGTAAGTAGTGACAATGTAATTAATAAATTCAAAACTACTCCACGTCAAAATATTTGTTTATGTTCTACTGTCAAAGCAGAACTATACGATGGAGCTTGTCGTAGTCTTAAAAAAGAACAAAATTTAGAATTGTATGAGTTATTTTTCTCCCAATATATCAGCTTAGCTTTTGATGGAAAATCAGGTAAAATTTATGGTGGAATTCGTGCTGAATGATCCAAACTAGGGACCCCTCTTGGTACTTATGATTTTCAAATAGCTGCTATTAAATTAGCCAAAAATCTTATTTTAGTCACTCATAATACTAGAGATTTTGACAGAATTGAAAATTTACAAATTGAGGATTGGGAAGAAAATATATAAGCGTATAATTTGTTTAGCCTGTCGTTCTTGTAATGGATTTAAGAGTAACTTAACTGAATATATAGATCCTTTAAGTGGTGTATTTTCACCGCTTTTTAACCCTCGTAAAAAGAAATGCGCTGACAATTTTGTGTGGAGTGCTGACAGTACACGGGTGGAAAGTATAACTGCTGTAGGTCGCGCTACAATAATTAGGCTACGCATGAATAACCCAGTGATTATAGTTGCTCGTAAACACTGGGTAATCAGTGATTGGCATCGTCCTAATGATTGATAGTATAAAAAAACAACTATGATACAACAACCGATACAAGTAATTGGCGGTGGACTAGCGGGAACAGAAGCGGCGTGGCAAATTACCCAAGCTGGCGTTCCTGTAATTCTCCACGAGATGCGCCCTCAACGCTTCAGTCCTGCCCATCATACCGAAAATTTGGCAGAATTGGTATGTAGTAACTCTTTCGGGTCCATAGCGACCGATCGCGCGGCAGGATTATTACACGAAGAATTACGTCAACTCGGTTCTATTGTTATTGCTAAAGCTGACGAACACGCAGTCCCCGCTGGTGGTGCATTAGCAGTAGACAGAGCACAATTTGGGGAAGATTTAACCCAAACGTTAGGAAATCATCCTTTAATTGATTTCCGACGGGGAGAAGTGACAGCAATTCCCGAAGGTATTGTAGTTTTGGCAAGTGGTCCTTTAACCAGTCCGGATTTATCCGCAGATTTACAACGATTTACCGGGATGGAATATCTTAATTTCTTTGATGCTGCCAGTCCTATTATTGTGGGAGATTCTATTAATAAAGATGTTGCATTTATGGCTTCCCGTTATGACAAAGGTGAAGCAGCTTATCTTAATTGTCCCATGAATAAAGAGCAGTATTTACATTTTTGGGAAGAATTACGTAAAGCCGAACAAACAGAATTAAAAGACTTTGAAAAGGAAACAGCGAAATTTTTTGAAGCTTGTTTACCAATTGAAGAAATGGCACGACGGGGGGAAGATACCATGCGTTATGGACCTCTCAAACCGGTCGGTTTATCGGATAGTCGCACAGGAGAACGTCCTTATGCGGTAATTCAATTAAGACAGGAAGATAAAGCCGGTCAACTTTGGAATATGGTAGGATTCCAAACTAATCTCCGGTGGGGTGAACAGAAGCGAGTATTCCAAATGATTCCTGGTTTGGAAAAAGCCGAACTTGTCAGATTAGGAGTCATGCACCGCAATACCTTTTTAAATGCACCACAGTTAATGTCTGCAAGTTTGCAATTTAAAGAACGTCCAACTTTATTAGCTGCAGGACAATTAATAGGAACAGAAGGTTACACTGCTGCATCTGCGGGTGGTTGGTTAGCGGGAACAAATGCAGCGCGGTTAGCTTTGGGTAAAGAACCTCTAATTCTGCCCGTAACAACTATGATGGGGGCTTTGTTTGAGTTTATCAGATCCGCTTCACCTAAGCATTTTCAACCGATGGCTCCTAATTTCGGCATTTTGCCAGATTTGGGAGTGAAAATCAAGAGTAAACCGGCAAAATATGGACGTTATCGTGATCGCGCTTTGGCAGATTTAGCAAATTGGAAAGTTAACCACTTATAAAAAAGTAGATTAAAAACTCGAAAGTTGAAACCTAAAAACTTCCGATATTTTGAGGTTTCAACGTTTTTTAAGTTGGAGATGTAGCAATATCTAGCAAAGTATAAGAAGGCAAAATAGTAATTTCAATCTAATATATTCAAACCAGCCAAAAGACAGATGAAGGCAAATATAAATAAATTTAGATTAACAAATAATAAGCAAAGGGCGTTAGGATTTAAGGGTGCAGTTGATTCAAGCACTAAAATAAAAAATACAGAGTAAAAACTATGCTTATTACTCTGTGTTTTTCTGTGTTTCTCTACAGGACTTACGCAATTGGGATATTAGCGGCGTCAGACCTCTATATTGGTTAATATCAACAGATTTTCGACATCTGACGCACCCTACAAAAGACTTGAGTATGACACTTGCGTCAATCCTACTTTATATAGACACTATTAAACTTAAATGTCACCACCAGTTTTTGTTTAAGTACCCATTGGGAAAACATAATCGCGGAAAAGAGTAATTTGCTGCTCAAAAGATAATTCTTTAATTCTGTTGAACAGATTCTCTGCTGCTAAGGAAAGTTCGAAATTAGCACGAGTAGAAATAATCGTCTGACCGTCTATTCCTTGCGCTAGTAGATACCAAAATAACAACTTAGTGGTATCATTCAAAGAACCATATTCACGAGAAATTAAGTTATCTGACTGATTGATTAAATCACGTTGAATTTGTAGCTGTTCTTCTGGTGATAATTTTTCAACTTGATGAAATAAACATTCAGCAATTTCTGAGGAAATAGTGCTGGCATAAGGGGCTGCTGGTGTAATTGAATCACCCATTTCTTGATAAGTAAACCAAAATAAACCTAGTTGTTGTTCCACATCCAATGTACGCCAACATTGGATATATTCATGAATAACAGGATCACCTGTTTGTGTAAATGTCATCACTGCTCCAATCAGTCACAAGTAATGGATTATATTACTCATTTATACAAAAACATACTTATTTAAAACCCTACTGAAGATAGATATATCTTTTCTAAAAACAAGAAGAATTAAACATAAGAACAGAACTTAAATTGGGCGGAGTGATTGCCAAAATATTAGGATTTATGATTACCTAAAGAGGTAATTATAAAGCATAAATAATGCTGAGCAAGGTGGAGGAGTTATCCAATTTTGGAGTTACCCCACGGATAAATCCGGGGGCTTAGATTGTACCCAACAAGAATTATGGGTAACTTCAGATAAATTTATTCCCTATCCAATCCAAAATTGATATAGGAAAGAATAGGGAATAGGTTTAAAAGTTTTTTGTATCTAAATGTCAAGATCACTATCTGTTCTTGTTGAAATGAAAACCGCTATATTATTCCCGTCTTTCTTGATAATCTTCAGCGGACGTTAGATCTAGTTCCCAACGAGCCTCATCACGATGTTCTACAATTTCGTTGGTGCGAAGAAAGGCATAATCATTCATTTCTAAACTGACTGCTTTCGCTAATTCCTCAGTTACATTTTTTTCAGGAGTAGCAACAGTACCACCAACAGCTTCATCTCCTACAGTTTCTTGCCAATAAGTATCAACTTCATCATCAGTAATGGTGAATTCAGCAGGAAATTCAGGACTGCTTTCTGTATATTCTTGTCGGGAATGTTCAGCAACATTATAACCGGGTAAATCTTTTACACCCGTACCGTAGGATTCAGTAATTTTCTGTGGCAAATCATCAGATTTATTTTCATGTTGCTCTTGTTTTTTATTCATGAGAATAGCCACTTTCATCATTTTTATGATAACGCTTGACTAAAATATATTTATCTAACTAGCGATTTATAACCTAAGTTATAAAAGATCTATCTCCAGAGACCGAAGTCTTGTCAATTATTAAAGATTAGTCTGGTAGATGATAATTCATAAATAAAAATGATTGATTTTTAAAGATGGTTTATAAAGTAAATTATAAATTGTAGGGTGCGTCATAGCTAATTTTTACTTTCTCAAATTCCCAAATCTTCACATAGCCTTAACACACCCCACTTAATATTTTTATTTTATAAATGGGCCATTACAAAGAATGTATTTTATGTATTTAGGAATTAGTTGTTTTAGAGATTTTGGAGAGTTTAGGATTTATGCAAGTGTCACAATCAATTCTCTTGTATGGTGAGTCAGACCTATAAATTTGTTGGTATTGACAAATTTTCGACATCTGATGCACCATACTAATATGCCAGTTGCGTAAGTCCTGGAGTTATGTAATCTAATTAATCCTTAATAATCACTATTAATTTGGAATTAAAACAAAGGAGGTAACTAAAATGGAATATACAGAGTTTATTACCCATGTACAAAGTCTAGCTCAATCAAATTCCCGTGAAGAGGCAGAAATGGCTACTCGTGCAACATTAGAAACTCTGAAAGAACTTATACCTAAACATCAAGCACAAGAATTAGCAGCACAAATACCTCCAGAATTAAGTGAATATTTGCAAGGAAGAGAAATTGAAGCTAGTCAATCTTTCTATTTGCAAGAATTTATTGAACGTGCTAGTCATAAAGAAAACATAGAACCTACGACAGCAGCAATGCACGTGCGGGCTGTGTTTGCAGTCTTACAAAATGCGGTTACTCCTGAGAAATTTAAAAAACTCCATGCTTATTTCTCACATGATTATGAAGAATTATTTGCAGTATGACCAACAAATTAAATGCCCGTTCAATGCTTGAATATTGCTTAATAGAATATTTGGTAACTTGAATTTTGAAATCAACCATGGGAAGAAACCTAATGAGAAATAATAACCATATTTCTAGAAATGAAAAAGTTGCTATCCTGATTGAACAAGGAGTGGAAGATGTAGAATTTCTTGTTCCTTTTAATGCTTTGAAACAAGCAGGAATAGAGGTAGTAGTGCTTGGTTCACGGATGAATGAAAAATATAAAGGTAAACGAGGCAAACTCAGCATCCAAGCTGATGCAACGACAACAGAAGTTGTGGCTGATGAATTTGCAGCAGTGGTAATTCCTGGTGGTATGGCTCCTGATAAAATGCGCCGCAATTGTAATACAGTTTGCTTTGTAATGGAGGCTATGAAGCAAGGTAAATTAATAGCCGCAGTATGCCACGGTCCACAGCTTTTAATTGAAGGTGATTTACTGAAAGGTAAACAAGTAACAGGATTTGCTGCTATTTGCAAAGATATAACTAATGCTGGTGCAAATTATCTAGATGAACCAGTCGTTGTGGATGGTAATTTGATTACATCTCGTGAACCTGGAGACTTGGCAATTTTTACAACAGTACTGTTAAATAGTTTAGGTTATGGTGGTAAAGATGCTGTTTTACCTAATGAAAAAGATACTGGTGCTGAATGGTGGAAATTAGCTGATGCTTGGGGTGGTTCAACAAAAAACGAAATTGTTAAAGGTTTGAATACTGCTTTAGGTGGTGAGCGTTATTCGTTAGAAGCTTTAGAAAAATATTTACAAAAAGAATCAGATCAGGAAGTGAAAAATCTGTTTCGAGAGATGATAGCTAATAAAAATCAGCACATTGAAAAGCTGGAAAGTTATCTTCATCGTTTGCATGAAAAACCGTCTTTGACTGCAAATATTGCTAATCAATACGCTAAGCTGAAAACAGCTTTAACGGGTAGTGAGAATATCTATCAAATTCGTTGTGCATTAGGTGATATACAAACAGCAATTGGTGATATTGGCAATTTGTCTGCAATGCTTACTGACCCAGTAGCAACGGCAATTTTCAAAGAAATTCACAACGATTTGGGTAAATATGAACAGCGATTGGTTGAGCTTTATCGAGCGCGGATTGCTGCTGGTGTGAGGCCTCCTAAACCAACAACTTCTAGGGGGGCTGTCACTCAAGTTTAAACAATCAGTTTTTACTCCCTTCCCACTAAAAGAATAAGGTCATAGTAATAGGGTAGAGGGATAATGCTTCTGCGTAAGGTGGAATCCCACACCCCTAATTTAATATTGGGAAGGGAGTAGAGGATGTTTTAAAAGTCTAAAATGTCATACTGTAGCTTGCTTCCTGCAGGGTATGTAGCGATAGCGAATGACGAATTATACCTATCCTCTATCTATCCTCTATTTTGAAAACATCCTCTTACTGCTGATTGCTTTTGTATAATACATTTGAGGTTGTTTATGAAGAATATTTTACGTCAGATAGTGATTATTTCTCTGTTAGTTTTGACTTTCTTTGGCATCCAATTTGTGAACTATGGTAAATCTATCCCACTGGCACAAGCTGATACAGTCAAGACTCCAGAAGGTATTTATTACAAAGGTACTCCTGATACGGAAAGAGTTAGAAATAACCAGCAGTTAGAAAATGCTCAGGAAAGGCTTAAAGAAACTACTGAAAATGTGAGAGAAAAACTCAATCTTGATGAACCAATTCCTGATTCAACAAAAGAGTTTTTACAGGATGTACAAACAAACATTGAAAAAACGGTCAAGCCAATTACTGGTGGTAACCGTGGGTATTACCAAGATAATATCCCGGAAAGTCCAGTTAGAAATAATAGATAGTTATGGGAATAGGCAATAGGTAAGAGATAATAACGTCTCCCCTGTTCCCCTGCTCCCTGAGTAATTTAGACTTGATATTTCTAGCACAGTACGGCGTAAATAAACCAACCATTCCAAATCTCTAGAAAGCTCACGCCGTATACATTTTGAATTTTGTTGGCGCAGCATGCTGGAAACACTACTCTGTTAGAGTAGCTCTCCTGAAAGAACCATTTTGAATTCACGGCAGTACTAGCTATTTGATAATGATTGGGGGTGAAAACATTATGAGTGACACGAGTGTTAAAAAAGTTGATTCTAGTTATTCACCAACTGGTCGACTGGGTCAAAAGTATCTTGCATCTGGTAAAAATGTGGCGATGCGATTATGGGAGAATGAACCACCAGAGGAAGATAAGCTCCCAACACAAAGAGAATATGAGACTGTTGGTTTTGTAATTCATGGCCGCGCAGAGTTGGACATTGAAGGGCAAAAAATTTTCCTAGGAAAGGGAAATTCTTGGGTAGTACCAAAAGGTGCTAGGCATTCTTATAAAATCCTGGAAACATTTACAGCAATTGAGGCTACTAGTCCTCCGGCTCAGGTTCATGGTAGGGATGAAAATTGATTTAATTAAATTAATTTAAACAACGATGACTGCACCGTGTATAGCCATCTGTTTCCATTTCTAATTATTAAGCAACTAAAGCTTTTTCTGGTTGATGACGGATTTCGTTCGCACCGCTGTTAATTAAATCATGAGTTTCCCGAATCAGCGGACAATGCTTTGAACCGTATTGCCCTATATTCTACAACCTTTTTAACTCCTGATTCCTGACTCCTGAATTCTTACCTTTACCTCTGTACTTCCACACCCCATTTCCGAATTTTGGCAATTAAATTGATAATCTCTTGAGAGTATAATTTATTGCCTTCTTGATCAAAGAGATTAGGAGATCTTTGGAAATCGTCAATGGCTACTGGAATGTCTCCCAAATGTTGGTAAATCTCGCCTCTAGCATAGTAAGCGTCTGCTAGGTTGGGATTGTTTGTAATCCTCGGTTATAGTCTCCGATCGCACCGTTATAGTCTCCTAAAAAACGACGAGAGACTGCGCGAGCACAATATCATTCTACTGAATGAGGACTTAGTTGTAATAATTTATTGATATCTGCAATTGCACCTTGATGATTTTTCTGGTGACGACGTGCATTAGCTCGTAAGCCGTAAACTGTGGGCAAGGTGGGATTTATTTGTTATACTTGATTATAGTCTTGAATGGCGTTTTCATAGTCTTGTAATGTTCTGTAAATCAAACCTCTTTCGGAGTATGCTTGAATGTCTTAAGGATTCTGTTGGATTGCTTGGTTAAAATCTGTGATCGCACCTTGATAATCTTGGAGATGAGACATTACTAAACCAAGATTATAGTAAGCCTCAGCAAAGTTAGGATTAATTTCTAATGCCTGATTATAATCTGTGATCGCACCTTGATAGTCTTGGAGAGCATAGCGACTATTACCTCGATTATGATAAGCTGCTGCCAGATGGGGATTTAGTTGTATTGCTTCGTTGTAATCAGAAATTGCTTCTGTATATTTGCCAAGAATGTGCAGAATATTACCAGGATTACTATAGGCAGCGATAAATTCAGGATATAATTTTAAGGCTTAGTTGATATCTGTAACAGCGGCTTGATCATCTCCGCGTTGAAAAGCAGCTAAAACCACGGTTATGGAATGCTTTAACAATATAAGAATTGATATTTTCAGGTAATTCAGCAGAATTTTTGAGTATTTTTATGACCTGTTGATACTCTGCAATCGCTTGGTCAAATCCTGCCAATTCCAAGCAGGAGTAACCACGGTGATAATAAGCTTCAGCCAAGTTAGAATTCAGCTGTATAGCTTCATTCAAAACTGCGATCGCCCCTTCATAATCTCCATATAAATTTTTCTGCACTCCCTGTTTTATCAACTGATCACCATTCATAGCATTTTTACCTTTCTAATCTTGCTACCAACATAAATATTACATTACTGGCAGTGCCATTGACTGGGAATTTAAAGAATCATCAAAAATTGTAGTATTATCACAATACAAATTGTACAACCGCAACTCATCACGTTGTTGCCAAACACTAAATATATTTCCTCTCCCATCATTTAATGTTTGCGAATCAATTTGATAAATATCATTTAACTGATGTAACTTCAAACCTAGTAAATTTAAAAGTCTGCCCAGGATTTTAATTCCAGAAACTACTTCCTTCCCATGCACCACATCAATACCCAAAACTCGTTTAATATGTTTATTACTTTGCACAGCCATATTTTTCAACCAAATCAAATCAGCATCATTTTCCTTAAATACTCTACCATTTTCTAAGAATTGCAACATACCTAATGCTCGCATAGCTTCAACTTTTAGAGTATAAGTTCTTAAATCTGGTAAAAAGACTTTTCCTTCACCCCAATATAATTGTTGATGCCACTCTTGTTGATCTCTGACATGGAGATATTCACTTTCATGGATCAGATAATAGTGAGTTAATAATTGTCCATAATAACCCTTATCATCGCGCAATATTAGGATAGGAGTTACTTCGATCCCATACATATCTCTGAGCAAATATTTATTCATTTGGTTACGTTCTTCATCTCTAAGAGAATGTTTATTTAACAATTGATTATATTCACAATAATCAATATCACTAGCATTAGCTACAGCCTTCGCAGCTAATAATTGATTGTCTTGTTTAATTTCCTTGATTTTGCGCTTAATATCTTTAGCTTTTTGACGACTTTGCACCCAATCTTTCTGGACTTTGACAATTTCCATAATCAACCTTTTTCTAGTTCCTAAATCACTAGCATCAGTAGCAAAGAAGGCCAAGCGTAAATCCCGAATAATATTATTTTGGACTGTATTACTCCGCATCATAACTTGATGTCCATCAGCAATCAAACCATCTTGCAGCGATTGCCGATAGAGACGAAGAGAAGCATTTACCCTAGCTGATAATTTAGCCCAAGTTCGTAAATGCACCGGGTCATATACCATAGGTAAATCTACATCTATTTTGTGTAAAGGACTCAGTAAAGCTAAATTTTCTTTTTGATTTTCTTGATACCAATGAGATAATAACTTATAATTTGTACTACCACCACCAATTAAACCAATACCGCGTTTAGCACACCAAACAACACGGGGTATATCATCCCGAACTCGTGCTAATGCTTGACGGGCTTCTGAGTCAGTAATTACTCCTTGAAAAATCCCATAAACGCGCTCGAAGTGTTGGACATCAATACTAATTCCTGTCCCTAAACTAGGAGTAACAAATACAGTATTATAATCTGTAATTTTCTGATTAATAGCCGTGATGAAATCAACCGCAGCATGACCAGGTGTATTAGTAGTATGGCTACTAACAACCAAAGTATCAGGAAATTCCTTTCTTAAGTTATGCAATCTTTCTTTGAGGTAATGTTCAATAGTTTCACAACTATAACGTCCAGTGCGACTATCAGTAGTTACATAACATTTACGTCCAGCAATTAAATCTAATTCTAACTGATGAATTAAAGGTGTTGGGTTAGGTGAATCATAAAAGGTTACATCCCAACCTTGCTGTGGCTTCCATTGATTAAGAGCCACCCAAGGCGTAATTTTAGTTCCTGCCAAACCTTGTAAATATTCTAAAGAAATATCTGTTAAATCTGCATCCTGGGCAATTATTAAACCCCCAGTTGTGAGAACGGTAGCAATCAATTCCTGAAAAATCCTAAGAATTTTAACCCGCCTCTGTTTACAAGTATTACTATTAAGTAAATGCCATAAAGATTGTTCTACTTCATCTAATATAACTATGCCTCCATGCCAATCTTCTGGATTCAGTTTCCAAATAGAATCAATGCATAAACCGAAGGATTTAGTAATTGGTAATTGATAATTATTAATTGGTAACTTTGGTTCTTCTTCGATACTCCATGCTTCATGACTAATTCCCCATTGAATGGCAATTTTCTCACATAAAAATCTCCCTAATAGAATGCGATGAGTAATTAATAAAACTGGTTGATTACGACTTTTAGCTTGATTGACCACTGCTTGCAGTCCAGTGGTTTTTCCTGTACCTTTAGGGGATTTCACTCCTACCAAGCCAGAAGTAGGAAAGGGGATTTTTTCTAAGTAAGGCTGGTTACAAGTGAGTGCAGGAGTAATTGTTAATTCCGCGTGAGGTTTAGTTTGAGCAAGGTAAATTTCTAAGTCTACACTTTGACTATAGATTTTCTCAAAATTAGCCGCACCTTTAGCAACAATAAACTCATCAACACCTTTTTCCATTCCCGGTAACTCGACAACTTTAACAGGACAATCTTGTTGTTGAAATAAACAACCAAGTTGAGAAATTGCATTGTTAACAGCAGCCATCTTTTTGGCTTGGTTTTCAAAATCAAAACATATGTAAAAACTTCGTTTTCTTGTAACAAAAACTTCTAAATCAGGAGTGAGTTGACGACGGGTAACTTTACCAAATTCATCTTTCACGACTCGATAACCGCTAGTAATTCCCGGAATGGCAATAGCTGCATAACCTTGTGTTAACAGAGCGGCAGCTTTCTTAACACCTTCACAAATAATTATTGAGATATTACATTCCATTATCCATTGCCAAAAACCTTCTGCTTCACCATCTTCAGTAATGAAGATATTTTCAGGCATGGGAATATTATAAAGTTGGGAAACTTGCTGCCAAATTTGCAAAGTTACACGCAGACAAAATACCCTTGTTGCTGTGCTGGGGGGATGTTCATATTTAATATACTTACCATCTTTGTTTTGTCGCGGTTGGGTTGGTTTAAAACATCCCCATTCCATTTTCTGCCAATTTTTCAGGGGGTCTCTTCCAGAACACCACCAACCACCTGCTGTAATATGGCTGTAACGTTGCAACCATGAACTTTTGATCATGCCAGTATTGGTGCGTGGGAGTTGTTCGGATATGAGTAGATACTGATATGCGTTCACACCTTGCAGCGATCTAAAATTTAATCGTGCTAGGTGTAAATCTATACCACTATCTTGAACAAGTTCTTCAAGGTGTTGGGGGTGTAAATAATCCACAAGCATGGGCAGAAGCACTCAAAAAGAGATGGAGGAAGACAACGGAAATAAAACCTTAACACGCATCTGCTGATTTTTTATAAAAGAATTTGTAAGATCTTAGTGGATTTTATAATATATTGTTTCTAGAAATACTTCGGTTAATACAGGAATAGCCTATTTTCCCTGTTGTGTTGTAGAAATAATAATTTTGTATTGTGATTTTTGTTAATTATTAATTTTTCTTTATCAGTACATCTTTGGGAAGATAGTAATAATGAACTATAACTAGACCCCTCTCCTTGTAAGAGAGGGGAAAGGAATAACTTTTATTTTTTGGAGAGGCTTTGATTTTCTCCCCTTACCTAGAAGGGAAGGGGTTGGGGGTTAGGTCTATGAATTGTAATGCAAATACATGAAAACTCCTGTAAAAGAGTTTTGGTATTCTAAAAAATTTCATGTTTCTGAACGCAGATCAACGTAGATAAACGCAGATTAATAAGGATGATGTCATTAATTTTTTGCTTCTAAAAAGTAGAATCTGCACTGCGTCCAAACTCTTATTGTGCATATTGTAAGTCTACTTATGCACCAGGCCAAAGGAATGTTCCAGGAGTGACAGAACCTACTAAATAATGCAAACTACAGATTCCTGCTTGCAAATGATCTGCATAGGAAATCATCCTATCTTTATATATAGTTTTATATCCCAATCACCAATTATCGGCTTTTGCTTGTAATGCTGGTGTAGCAGTTTGAAAACTTTCATCTACTGCTTTTCAATGTGTGGTAATGGGTATTTTATCACTAGATGATCTACTGGATGATCTGTGATTTTTTCTAAACCAATATCATACACTTCTCGTGGTGCTAAAGTCAAACGTTTATCAATAACATACATTTCCATAAGGTTTATCAATAGCGTACATTTCGATTTTGTGCAGAGTTTCCTCTGCATTAACTTTGCTAATTTCTCTAGTAACTCATAAACTTTTAAATCGTATCGGTTGATTTCCTTGTAAGCGATAACGGTAAGCAGCTAAATAATGTAAGTTACCTTTTCCAAATTTTTACAACAGCAAATCATGACGACAACGGGGTAAATTATCCATTGGAATGTTTACCTGTAAACTAGGATTTTGATAACCATTAAATCTGGTGTTTCCTAACTTTTTAGCTGCTAATTTGACAGTATCGACAAAATTATATGGTGTGGGTTGGAGTTGACTATATTCTGCTAAAGCTGTTAAACATTGGGCGTTATTACAAGTTCTTGTCCACGTACCATGACGACGTAAATTCAACAGACTCTCAAATAATTTATCAATGATTGCTGGTGGCGTTTTTTAGTCAAAAAATAACCGTAATGCTTGGGATTAGGTTGTTGTCAATTCATCCAACTCCAACTTTGGGGTAAATTCAAGGTTACTGTACGTCCAGTTGGTAAAGCTGTAAAAGCACCATCAGCAATTTGTAGTTTTCTCAGTTGTTCTATGGCTAGGTTAGCTTGTTGTTGAGGATTAAATTCTACAAATGTTTGATTATATTGTTGGGTGATATCTGGCAAATTTGCAGCAATTAATAATTGAATCGCTGCTGGTTCGGCAAATTGTAAATTATTATATGCTGAAACTTGGTTTGCTAGTGCTTTAATTTCGTGAATTAAGGTACTAGCTAATTGAATTTTTAAACCTCCTATTTGTGGGAAGATATTTTTTTAACATTTAGGGAAATATTAGATTTATCCCTCCTTAGAAAGGGGGAAAAAAGGGGGGATCAATCTCTATTAAACCTAATACTATTTTGGCGGATATTCCTTCTAATTATGAGATTCCGGCTGCAAAATTATATAGCCCTACAGATTATACTAACAGTTTTCTCGATCCTGTACGGGTAAGAGTTGCTTTAGCAAATTCTTTAAATGTAAGTAGGTAGACACAAATAAACATAACTATGTAACAAAATGTAAATTACTTGAAACCCTTGGGATTGCTTGATTCCCCTTTGCTGCATTCGCTATGACATAGTCATAAATTGTTCCGCCCACCTACTTACCTGCGGTAAAGGTGCTAGAAAAAGTTGGTGTAAAAACTTTTTTAAATCGGTTGCATGAATTGGAGTTCACACATCTCAATCAAAGTGCCGAATATTACGGTTTGGGTTTAACTTTGCGTAGTGCTGAGGTGAGTTTATGGGAACTTGCAAGGACTTATTTAACTATGGCCAGGTTGGGGAAAAGTACGCCATTGGTAAGTATATTAAATAATTCCCCAGTCTCCAGTCCCCAGTCCCTAACTCCATAAACTGGCAATTAATTATTGATATGTTGAGTGATCGCTATGCCTGTGCAACTGCTTTTGGTGTAGACTCAGTATATTAAACTGACCCTCCCTACCCTGTTGCTATTAACACTGGCAATTCCTCAAATTACGGGGATACTTGGACTGTCAGCTTGACCACAGACTATACTGTGGCCACTTGGGTGGGTAACTTCAACAGTGACCTAATGCGTCAAGTATCTGGTATTACCGGGGTTGCACCTTTATAGAACCGCATCATGTTACATCTGCATGAAAATCAAGCACTTGTAGATTTTTCACCATCAAAAGGATTAGTGCAGTTACCCATCTGTGCTAATACAGGGTTAAACCCTACACCTGATTGTAGTTCAGTAGTGCAGGAATATTTCTCCTTAGAAGATAAACTTGCCTATGAAAATTCTGCTGATTTTCATGTATCTCCTATGTATGATGAATGGTTAGCAAAACAGCCACAAACAAATTTTTCATCTGATGAGTTAAGGATTTTATTTCCCCGTTACGGCGATTTATTTCTTCTTTCCCCCGGTGCAGAAGGACAGCAAAAACTAAAATTTAAAGTTGCTGGCAATTCTCATCAGTCTATAGAGTGGTGGCTAAATGGCAGAAAGTTATCTGCAAAATCAAATACACAATCAAACAATGAGATATTTTGGCAATTACGCCCTGGAAGTTAGACTCTGTAAGCCAGAAGCAGCAAGCTGCACCAGCAAATAAAATTTGAAGTCAAGGTAGGAAATATTCAACCAACAAGACAGGGTTTTTCTGTAGCCAATCCCACCATTTCTCCACATTCTGGAAATTGATGAATTCTTCCAAAAAAGTAAAATCTTCCTTTCGGAATGTGTCTGACAAAATTTGATGTTCTAAATTAGAACTGAGTTTTTCAGGAAGGTATTGAACCATGACGAACACACCAGAAAAAAAATCTGCTAGAAAGACAAAACAGTCTTTTTCTCCTGTTCATATTGCTACTCCTAAAGTACCAGTCCGCAAAAGCAAAGCGAAAAAGCAAGAACGTGAATCACTCAGTGACTGGGAAAACGCGAGTTAACAAAATACAGGTGACAGGTCACAGGTAACAGGTGACAGAAGAGAAATTAAGTTAACAGGAAGACAGTACAGACCCAAAAATTGTTAAATTAAGTTAACAGTTAAGACTGTGCAATGTGCTTTAGCTTGAGTTAAAAATGAAAGTAGTAATCACGGGAGCAACAGGATTTGTCGGTAGTCGTTTGGTAAAACGGCTGCAAGATGAAGGGAATAGAGTCTTAGTGTTAAGCCGGAATACCAATTCTGCCCACAAGGTTTTTCCCTCTCAGGCTTTCCCAAATGTAGAAATTATGGGCTATACACCAGGTGTATCTGGTGCTTGGCAAGATACGATTGCTGGTTGTGATGGTGTGGTAAATTTGGCAGGAGAACCCATTGCAGAGGAACGTTGGACACCAGAACGCAAGCAAGCTATTATGAACAGCCGCAAACTGGGTACACAAAAAATTGTGGAAGCTATAGCCAAAGCTAACCCTAAACCCACTGTGCTAGTCAACGCTTCAGCTATTGGCTATTATGGAACTAGTGAAACTGCTACTTTTGATGAAGATAGCCCTTCAGGTCAAGATTTTCTAGCCCAAGTTTGTCAAGAGTG
Organism: uncultured Trichormus sp.; assembly: GCA_936914905.1. Taxonomy (GTDB): domain Bacteria; phylum Cyanobacteriota; class Cyanobacteriia; order Cyanobacteriales; family Nostocaceae; genus Trichormus_B. The sequence goes on from CAKZGI010000024.1 coordinate 15,698, forward strand.
GGAAGCAGAAGCACAAAAGGTAACAGATGCTAATGTGCGCTTGGTAATTTTGCGCTTTGGCATTGTTTTGGGTCATGGTGGCGCTTTGGGTAAGATGATTACTCCCTTCAAACTTTTTGCAGGTGGTCCAATTGGTAGTGGTCGGCAATGGTTCTCTTGGATTCACATAGATGATATTGTTAATTTGATTCTGCAAGCTTTAACCAAGCCTAATATGCAAGGCACATATAATGCTACTGCGCCTAATCCTGTGCCTATGGCAGATTTAAGCACAACGATGGGACAAGTGATGAATCGTCCTTCTTGGTTGCCTGTTCCTTCTTTTGCTTTAGAAGCGATGTTGGGAGATGGGGCAATTATGGTTTTGGAGGGTCAAAAAGTTATCCCTCAACGCACTCAATCATCGGGTTTTCAGTATCAATATCCAAATTTGCAATCAGCATTAACGGAAATCTTGAATTAATTTGTAATTCAATTTAGGATTTTAGACTGGTAATTGGTAATTGGTAATTGGTGATTAAATCATATTTCCTATTCCCTAATTCCCTATTCCCTCTTAACTGTCACCTGTCACCTTTCATCTGCTATAACTAGTTTTTCATAAATTTCTTAGAAACCCAACTGGTAATTCCACTCACAAGCGTGCCACCCATAAGGATGCCAATAGCTGGGTTAAATACAGGCATCCATAGTTTATGCCATAAATCTAAACCTAAATTGATTCCTGAAGCATTACCAGCAACGGCTACAGCAAACCAAATAAAACCTAAAATCACCAGGAAAACATCAGCAACTAAAATTAAGTTGAGCCAATTTAATAGTTTATCTTTCATGTCCATTTGGTTTCGTTATTTTATCTATTAAGAAAGGGAATTATAGAAGATTAATTATCATAATTCGTAATTCGTAATTACAAATTACGAATTATGAATTACGTATCCCTCAAGGAAGTTGGAGGGCACTATTACGAATTATTCTTCAAACAGCCATTTTTTGACTTTAGCCAAACCTTGCCAATCGGGTTTTCTAGTTAATCCGTCTTCAATGCTCTTTTTAACTTCTTCTTCCCATTCTTTGTTGACAAAAATCAACTGCTGTGCACAATCAATGTGTTCGCGCAAACCCTTCTGACCGGTTTCTAACATGGCCAAGGCCAGATTAATTCTGGCTTGTGGGTCTTGTGGGTTTAATTTTATTGCTTTGTTTGCCGCTTTGTAAGCTAAGTGGGCTTTGTTGTCGAGTAGATATAGCCAAGCTAGACAAATCCAAGCTGAACTGGCTTTGGGAGAGCGCTCGCACACCTCTTTAAATACACGGATGAGGCTTTCTGGTGATTCTCCGGCTTTATAGCGTTCTAAACCTGTATCAAAAAGTTCTTCAATTGTGGTAGTCATTAGTCATTAGTCATTAGTCATTAGTCATTGGTCATTGGTCATTGGTCATTGGGTGTAGGCTCTAGGCTGTAGGGAAAACGTAATTTATCACCTATTTCCTATTACCTATTGCCTTTTTCCGCTGACATCTGACCATTGATATATTACACTCCGAAGGATTTACCGCAACCGCAGGTTTGAGAAGCATTGGGGTTAGTGAATTGAAAACCCCCACCAATCATGGCATTGCTGTAATCTAGCATCAGTCCATAGAGATATAATAAGCTCTTGCGATCGCACACAATTTTGAAGCCATCATAATCAAAAACTTCATCCTGTGGGGTGATCTTACTAATGTCCTCAAAATCCATCATGTAAGACATGCCAGAACAACCACCTTGACGAACTCCCACCCGTAAATATAAGTCTTGGCCTTGACTGGCTTGGAGAGATTTTACCTGGCGCAATGCTGCTTCACTTAACAAAATGCCGCGTTCTTGAGTTTGAGTTGCCTGTGTCATCTGCTGTTTCCACTCCTGAATTATTTTAAATAATACCCTGTATATGCTGTTATTAGCTTTGGGGCTGCTCTTTCAATATTTTGTTCTATTCTAACTGCATTGATAGGTGTGACCTAAATTCTCAACACTTTATCAACAGCAGCTCAGGATTTTTATTCTAGAATTGAGAGGTTCGGTGTATTGAGAGATGGGGTATATTTCCAGTTTCAGCCACAAGCAGTCTGAGCAGCAACCACTCTTAACCTACAGCAGGGAAAATGTGTGTGATCCGAATTTTAGCCATTCCCTACAGTTAACTTCTAAAATAGATTTTTTTTGATTAACTTACTCTATGACAAGTTTTAATCGCTCTACCAGTCGTCGTTTGAAGAAGTTACCCCAAATTCCTTCTATATGGGAGGGCGATCGCCGTCCGTTATCATCATCACAGACCCAAACCAAAGACTCCCAAGAGTCCCAGGGGGAATGTATCTTATGGGTGGATGGCTCTCAAGGTATTGTTAGAGCTATGGACATGGTATCTCCAGAACTCGGTCCAGAAGCCATAGTTCGCACCTTAATGCGAGCAATGGAGCATCCTCACAGTCCGGCTAAACCAGCTAGACCACAAAGAATTGTAGTCAGAGATAGGGAAATCCAATTTTACCTGCGCGGGGTATTGCAAGATTTGGATATTGTCATTGACTATGTATCAGAACTACCTTTAATTGATGAACTGTTTCGTTCTTTTGCGGATATTATTGATAGCCAAATTCCCAATTTACCTCCACAGTATGCAGAGCTCCTCCACCAAAAGGCTTTTGCCACCTGGGAAGCAGCACCTTGGAATTTTCTGGAAGAACAGCAAATTTTGTCCATAGAAATTAATACATGGGATGTAGGGACACTCTATGCTTCAGTAATGGGAATGCTGGGGATGGAGTATGGGATCTTGTTGTATCGCTCCGAGGATTCTCTCAAGCGTTTTCGCGCAGATGTGTTACAGGATGATGAAGAACCAAATGAAGGCTTAGAAGAGGCTTTTCTGAAGCAAGACTGCTTATTTCTGACCTTTGAGCAAGTTGAGCAAGATGAAGACGAAGATGAAGATTTAGCAGAATTACCGTTATCGGAAATTGAACCCACCTTTGGGAATATTCATCCCTTGGAAGGACTGCGATCAGTTTTGTATGAAGATGAAGCTTTAGTAATGTTTGTGTCTTTGGAAAGCCTGCTTCGCTTTATCCGAGATTACCGTCATCAGTTATATGAAGATGACTTCCCCTCCATCAATCGTCGTTATCGGATTTCTGTCCCAAATGCAGATGAAGCCACCAAATCAGTATCTGTGACTGTCTCCACTATGCCGGAATTGGCAGCAGAGTTGGAAGAAATGGCAGGTTTTGATATCTCTGATCAAGACGAGTTTGATACTAGAGAGTATCGGTCTTTGCGAGATGACCTCATCCCTGAAGATTCTTTTCTCAGCGTGGGTGTGATTTCTTGGGAAATGTTGAAGTCGCTACGTCAGGAAGTGAATTACCACACAGGAGAGGAAATTGCGGAAGTTGGTGATGGTTTACCCGTGATTTTAATTCAAACTTCCCGTCCCAAAGCCAAAACTGTAATTGAAAATATTCAGGATGCTGGAGGATTGAACGCCATTTGCTTTAATCCAGGTGCAAATCCCTTGGATGGTGAACGATACGATTTAGGGCTGTTACAAACTGAAAATGGGGAACTGTTCTTGTTTGGGGAATTTTTAGATAATGACCCCATCCATGTGGAAGCCAGAAAAAAATGGACTCAGCGATGTAAAAATACCAATGGTTATTGCGGTGTGATTATTGCTAAGGGATTAAGGGGAGCTTCACGTGGTAATCCACAGTTAAAAGACATGATGGCTCTGTTTGAAGCGCGATCGCTTTCTCCTCAAGATTTAGGTCTTGGTACACTGCAACTGATGCCTCAACTACAATTTGAATAATCACCCATGCTAGTTATTAACATGGAGAATATTAAACATTTTTCCTCTGATTTGTTGTGAATTACCTTAATAGTAATAGTATTGTAGTCTATGTAATTACCACAAAGTAATATATATCTACTACATCAATACATTAGATTTATCTGTGGATTTCTACAATTACATTAGAGGGTTTCTTGCTGCATAATTCTTTAAAAGAGAGTTATGTTAATCAAAAAAATGATTGCCACAAAAACAATCCTCAATGTGATGAGCAGTGAATTCTGCATATTATTGCGTTCACATGATTACCCATAATGAGGAGTAAAGCACAGACATCCAGATGAAGGGACGTAAAGAAAATTTACTTGAAGTAAATGAGAGACTTAATCAGACAATCCAAAATTTAAAATCCAAAATGTTATTATCTAGGTTCTAGTAACTTATAGTAGTAGATTGGTATTTTGATTTGGTATTTTGATCCTGCTTATATTCTAATACAAGTAATCCAACCTACTGACTTTAGTAAGTTGATTACAGGAAAAAAGCTTTTTCTAGTCCTGTCCCCTTTGTTTCTACATTCTACTTCAACAGATAATTTTTCTACAAAGAACTGTATTTATTTATGACCTTGCTATTTTCTGGAAGCTAACTCTGATATTATCATTTTTTCATTTTGTAGACCGATTCGTCTGAACCTATTAAAATACAGCAAATTGCATGATAATGACAAATAAAAAATGGGCTGTTAAACGTATAACTGTTAATCTAGCAACGCAAGAAGCGGAAAAACTAGAAAAATATTGTCACCAGACAGGTAGACCCGCTACTGATGTGATTCGAGAACTGATTAGAAGTTTACCCGTCACGGAAGAGGTGATAAGTGACAGGTGATAAAAAATGAATAAGGTTTAGAGTTTAGGGGCAACAGAGGAAAATAACTTAACTGACGACTCAAGGTTAGGGTGCGAAAAATCCTAATTTTGGGCATAGGGCATAGGGCATAGGGCATAGGGCATAGGGCATTAGAACAATTTCTCCCCATCCTCCCCATCCTCCCCATCCTCAATCCCCAATCAGCCGGAAATTCTGACATTAACTCAGTTACAATCTGTAAAGAAACTGATAGCACGGAGTGGCGTAAGCCATAAAGGAACTAGGGAATGCGTGTTGCAATTGTAGGTGCGGGACTGGCTGGGCTGTCCACTGCTGTAGATTTAGCTGAAGCGGGTTGTGAGGTACAAATTTTTGAATCTCGTCCGTTTGTTGGTGGTAAAGTCGGTAGTTGGGTAGATGGTGATGGCAACCACATTGAAATGGGGTTGCACGTATTTTTTGGCTGCTACTACAATCTGTTTGAGTTGATGGAAAAGGTGGGAACAGTTGAAAATTTACGTCTTAAGGAACATTCCCACACTTTTATCAACAAAGGTGGACGTACTGGGGCTTTAGATTTTCGTTTCATCACCGGTGCGCCTTTTAATGGCTTAAAAGCATTTTTAACCACTTCCCAACTTTCCGTACAGGATAAATTACAAAATGCGATCGCATTGGGAACTAGCCCCATTGTTCAGGGTTTAATAGACTTTGACGGGGCAATGAAAAATATCCGCAATTTAGATAAAATTAGCTTTTCTGAGTGGTTTTATCGTCATGGTGGCAGTAAAGGCAGCATCAAACGGATGTGGAATCCTATTGCCTATGCTCTCGGTTTTATCGACTGCGATCATATTTCTGCCCGTTGTATGTTGACAATTTTCCAGTTTTTTGCATTCAAAACTGAAGCTTCTATTCTGCGAATGCTGGAAGGTTCACCTCACGAATATTTACACAAGCCAATTATTGAATATCTTGAAGCCAGAGGCACAAAAATATATACCCGTCATCAAGCGCGGGAAATTCTGTTTGCTGAATCAGAGGCAGAAACCCGCGTTACTGGTATCGTTGTTGCCAAAGGTGATACAGAAGAAATAATTACCGCTGACGCTTACGTTTGTGCTTGTGATGTCCCAGGAATTCAGCGCATTTTACCGCAAGCATGGCGGAAATGGTCAGAATTTGACAATATTTATAAACTTGATGCTGTCCCAGTGGCTACAGTGCAGCTACGGTTTAATGGTTGGGTAACCGAATTGGAAGATGAGGAAAAACGGAAACAGTTAAATCAGGCCGAAGGGATAGATAATTTGTTGTATACTGCCGATGCTGATTTTTCTTGTTTTGCTGATTTAGCTTTAACCAGTCCAGCAGACTATTATCGTCCTAGGGAGGGTTCATTGTTGCAACTGGTATTGACACCGGGAGATCCTTTTATTAAAGAAAGTAATGAAGCCATCGCACAGCATGTCCTCAAACAAGTCCATGAACTATTCCCATCGTCAAGAGAATTGAACATGACTTGGTACAGTGTAGTTAAACTAGCTCAATCCTTATATAGAGAAGCACCAGGAATGGACGCTTACCGTCCTGACCAAAAAACACCTATACCCAACTTCTTCCTAGCTGGTAGTTATACCCAGCAAGACTACATTGACAGCATGGAAGGTGCAACTATTTCTGGAAGACTTGCAGCTAAAGTGATTCTGGGAAGTCTGAATAATTAGGTGACAGGTGACAGGTGACAGTTAAGAGGGAATAGGGAATAGTAATTTAATCACCAATCAGCAATCACTAGTTACCAATCTAAAATCTAAAATCTAAAGTCTGAAATCCAATGGCTGAATGGTTAGAACATAGCGTACAGGTAGAAGTAGAGGCTCCTATGGAATTAGTATGGAGTTTGTGGTCTGATTTAGAACAAATGCCTAAGTGGATGAAATGGATTGATTCAGTGAAAATTTCGCCGGATGATCCAGATATTTCTCTGTGGAAGTTGAGTACAGGAGGTTTAGAATTTAAGTGGAAATCCAGAATTCTCAAAGTTGTTCCTAACCAGATTATCCAATGGGAATCTGTTGATGGTTTGCCAAATCAGGGCGCAATTCGCTTTTATGATCGTCATGCTGGGAGTATTGTAAAAATGACTATTTCTTACGCTATCCCTGGTTTTTTGGGTAAACTGATGGATAATTTATTTCTAGGAAAAGTTGTTGAATCAACAATTCAAGCAGATTTAGAGAGATTCAAAGAATACGCTCTCAATATCAAAGTAGATTGACATACTCCCCGCCCTAGAAGGGCTGAGATTCTGGGGTCAAACAGCAATTGCAGGCTTAGGCCTGTCTGATATAACCTAACCCAATGGTTGATGCCCCAAGCATTTGAATGTTTTTAGCCGCATTCTGATCCCGTTAGTTAATTGACACCTGTCACCTATTCCCCGTCGGAATAGCCGCGATTAATTTCTGAGTATATTCTTCTTTGGGTTGAAGATAAATGCTTTCTGCTGTCCCTTCTTCCACTATTTCCCCTTGATTCATTACCAAAATGCGATCGCTCATAAATTTGACCACACTTAAATCATGGGAAATGAAAATATACGTCAAATTAAAATCCGTTTGCAATTCTTTTAACAAATTCAAAACTTGCGCTTGTACTGAAACATCCAAAGCCGAAACCGACTCATCACAAATAATAAACTGAGGATTTAAAGCCAACGACCGCGCAATACAAATCCGTTGACGTTGACCACCTGAAAACTGATGGGGATAGCGTTTCATATCATCCGCACTCAATCCCACCCTTTCTAAAAGTTCTATAGTTCTTTCTTTTCGCTGTTGTTTTGATTTACCCACACTATGAATCAACAATGGTTCCATAACTGCATCACCAATTTTCATCCGGGGGTCAAGGGAACTAAAAGGATTTTGAAAAACAATTTGCATTTCTCGCCGCAATTTTTGCAACGATTCTCCTTTAAGGTGAGTGATATTTTGTCCTTTAAAAGTAATTTGACCGCTCATGGGTTCAATTAATCTGAGCAGACTTCTACCCAAAGTGGTTTTACCACAACCAGATTCTCCTACCAATCCCAAAGTTTCGCCTGGATAAACATCAAAGGAGACAGAATTCACTGCTATATTGTAGCGTTTTGTGCCGCCAAATACTCCGCGGACAGGAAACCCAACTTTGAGATGATGAATTTGTAAAAGAGGTGATTTTTCTTGCAGATTTGCCAATCTTTGGTTAAATTCTTCCTGAGTAATTTGCGGTGGTTTTGCTGGTTCTTTGGCTTGAATTACTACCTGTCCAGTTTCATCTTCCTGTACACTCATGTAATCAGAAACTGTGAGGAGTTTGTGCGGACGACGATGTAGAGTAGGACGACAAGCTACCAAACCTTTAGTATAGGGATGTTGGGGATTACTAAAAATTTGCGATACTGCACCATATTCCACAATTTTACCTTTGTACATCACCCCTACTTGGTCAGCAATTTGCGCGATTAAACCCAAGTCATGACTAATAAAAATCATCCCCATGTCGCGTTTTTGCTGCAATTCCCGCATCAACTCAACAATGGTTGCTTGTACTGTCACATCTAAAGCTGTGGTCGGTTCATCAGCAATTAACAGTGATGGGTTACAACAAATTGCCATTGCAATCATCACCCGTTGTAACTGACCCCCAGAAAGTTGATGGGGATAGCGTTTCAGCATGGCTTCTTTGTGTTCTTTCACCAACTGCGCTATTTGATAATCACTGCTTGGAGATAATTTAGAGTCAGTTAACTGGCTACTATCAAGATATTGCTCTTGAATTTCTTCGTCACTAGGTAAAAGTTTAACTTCTTGTAGACCTGCGATCGCAATTCTCTTGGCTTCAACTGGACTGACATTTTGATGACGCATAATTGCTTCTGTCAGCTGAAACCCAATATCATAAACTGGGTTGAGAGAACTCATTGGTTCTTGAAAAATCATAGCAATATCACCACCCCGGTAAAGCTGCATTTCTTGGGCAGGTAAAGCCAGTAAATCTAGCGGTTCGGCATTTTCCTGGGGACGAAACCAGATTTGTCCTTCATTAGCTTTACCGGGATATTGCAACAAACCCATCACAGCTAAAGCCGTTACTGATTTACCACTCCCAGACTCTCCCACTATTCCTAGAGTCTCACCTCGATTTAATTCAAAGCTAATCCCATCTACAGCTTTAACTGCGCTATCATCACCGGAAAATTCAACTTGTAGATTGCGAACCTCTAGGATAGTTTCTTTCATAAATATGGGGTAGTAATTACGGGGAACGGGAAAAGATAACAAAAGACTTATTCAGCTTTTGATCACCCATAGCGGTAATTTTACCGATTGTTACACGATTTTGGATGTTAGATTGCAAATCCCCTTCTGTGTCCCGGTTATGGGTAACTATTGGTTACAATCATCAATTAATTCTTTTCCCCAGTCCCCTATAACTTCCGTAAAATCTCTGGAATTAAATGACCAGGAACTTTGGATAAAGCCAGATTCTGTCCTTGAATACCTAATTCATTATGGAAGGTCCGAATAATTTTGACTATGTGAGTAAAAGTTGTGTAATAAGTTTCCGTGTTCTTATCCAAGCCATGTAATGAATGTAGATGATTATCCAAAGAGGCTTCTAAATGCTGAGAAAGGATTTTTTTGTCACCAGTAAAAGATGGATCTGTGACTAATTGATAATGAGCTAAACCCAAATTATTCTGTGTTGCCAACACATCAAAACTGATATTTGTGTGACTCAAAGAATCAGCTATTTTCAAGGTTTCTTGATATGTTTTGATACATAGTTGCAGGAAATTTTGACGAATTTCTTTAGTTACTTGTGGCAGATTGGCTATGTGCCAGTAGGCAGTACCCAAATTATTGCGAGTTCCTGCACAGGCATTAGGAACATGAGCCGATGTACGATATTTTAAAGCTTCCAGGTAGAAATCAACCGCCAATTGTAAGTTTTCCAATGGTGTTTCATATTGGGATAAATTCCAATAAGCAGTACCAATGTTATTTTGGATCATGCCATACTTGAGAGGTTCATCAGCAGGTTGATAGTAAGTAACTGCTGAATTATAAGCTGCGATCGCCTGTTTGAGATGTTCCACAGGCTGGATATGTTGCCCTAAATGCCAATAGGCAGTTCCCAAATTATTTTGACAAGCAGCATATTTCAAAGGATCAGTTTCCTCTGTTCGGTACAGAAGTGCTTCATTGTAAGCTGTAACTGCTTGCTGCCAATTTTCCACAGGGTTAGAAAACCTCGCTAAATCACCATAAGCTGTCGCTAAATTGTTCTGCACACGAGCATAAATTTCCGATTGACTATCAGGTGAAATTAGCTTAGTTGCCAAGTGATAAAATTCTATTCCTTGCTCTATATAAGTTTTGCCATCATCACCACTCCCTGGTGTGCGGTGCAGCATCCAGTAAAGTGTTCCCAAATCATTTAAAGTATCTGGGAGTTGTGGTGAAGTATCATCATAGCTAACTGCTTCCTGATAGGCAATAATGGCCACCATTAAGTTTTCCAGACTTGACTGTCCTTGCTCAATGCGAAGCCGATATAAATTCCCTAAATTATTATAAGCTGTTGCTAATTCTTCCGCGCTAGCTTCCTGTCTTTGTAATTGTTCAATTACCCAAAGAAGTTGTTTTAGTTGCAAATTTTCATCTACATCTTCAGCAATATTTTGGTCGAATGTTGATTTGACTAAAGAAATTAACTCATTGTTAATATGTGAGAAAGATGAAAGTAGAGGAATACTAGTTTTAACGGGAGATATTATTGTTGCATTGGCTGATTGATTTTCAAGAATCTCTGATGTTCGGTTTAGAAAAACATCATCTTCAATAAACTGGAATTCTTGAACAGTTTTGTCTAAGAATTCATCAGAGGGAATTGATTCATCAACAATAGATATCTCCAAATTTCCTAAATCTACACTTCGTAAACTAGAGAAATTTTGATGATCTCGATTATCAATACTTGGTGTCGGTTCTCCAACAAAGATAAATAGACCTGTCCGACAATGCCAAAATTTTGGTGCTGATTGCTGGATAGCATGCAACCAAGGACGGGGAACCCAAAATAGCAGGCTAGATTCTAGAAATGAACTAGGTTCTTGGGTAGCAAAATACTGCTCGCTCAAACTAAGATACTGCAGAAATAAACGCTGTACCGCTACTGATTGTTTAGTTAGCAACTCCACACCAACAATTTGAAATGCTGGTATTGGTAACGGACGGCCAGGAGTGTCTTTTGATTCCCCAACAATCGGTGGAGGATAATTAGCTAACCATTGATTTATCTGTGCTATAGGATTGGGATCATTTAAATTCAACCGCAATGTTACTAACCTTGGATAAGCTGGAGTGCTAATTCCCCCAGTCTCTGCTGGTTGATATAGCACTTGTCCCACTGGATAAGCCAAGGTTGAATGCAACCGAGTAGCTATTTGATTTCTTAAATGTAAGTCATCACATACAGCAAAAAATATCTGTCGTCGCAAGCCAATACTCAGGGCAAATTTTAGGCGTTGATATACTTGCCGATTCCAAGCAAAAATATCTGGAGGTAGGATTTCATTCACGCTCATGGTGGCTACAAAAGCCGAAATACACTATAGATTTTAAAGTCAGGTAAATAAACTTAACTAGAAAATCTCATATTTCTGATTTTCAAGTAAATGTTTTCTGCTCAGGATAAATCGAGTTTTCAAAGCTTGACAAGACACCCTGTATTGAATTTTACTTATTTAAATTTTATTTAACAAAAAATAAAAATTTAACAAAAAATAGAAAAATCAGGCTCATCCTAATATGAGAACCTGAGATGCCAAAAAATTAAATTTCATTAAAATATTTTGAGTTTAACTGAGGTTAGAAACAGAGAAGGCGACAAAAATCAAGCCACCAACTAAAAGCGCAGCAGCAAGCCCTAAAATAACATAAGTACGCTTTTCCCCATCCGTCGGAGGTTCGGCTTGATAAACCTTGGGTTCACGGGCGAAATTGTTGATAAGACCGCCTTCTTCGTTGGTATAGGGCATGAAGTTATTCCTTGTGATCTTCGTTTCGTTTATTTAATGTTACATAAATTATAGTTTGTATAGTTTTAGTTTCATAAAAATATATAAATGGTTACATCTAGTAAAAAATTATACTTTTAGCTATAGTTTAAGTATTTACAAATTAAACAATTTATGAACTCATTCAATACGGTCAGTATTCTAGTGAGATGCTGTCTTTACGCACTTCCTGACTACAGGATTCACTGATCTTTACTTTTCTCTAGTAAATTTATTCCTCTTTGAGTAAGAATTTTATTAAAACAAATATCCATATAGAATAAATATTTTGCTATATTATTAATAATCATTAACTATGTGAGTCTACATCTAAATATCTCAATATTATAATTCTGCAAAGAATCTCTATAGAAAATTTTGGACCAGTTAAAAGGTTTGAGGCTGATGTAACAGATGTAATGTTATTCATTGGAACGCAAGCAAGGGGAAAAAGCACAATCAGTAAGTCAATTTTTATATTGAAGTCTATTAAAGATGAAATTATTAGTTATATATATGCATAAAATCTAGAGTATTTTCCAAACCATTATATATCAAACCATTATATATATAATGCCTTAATAATGTTTATAAAAATATATTTTCTCCAATATTTTGGAGTGAACCCAGATTCAGAACGATTTAGGATTACATATCAATATTCAAGTGAAAAACAACTAACAATTTATAAATCTGAAGATAATCTAGATATAAAATTAAGCTTTTCATTATACAAAAAATTAATTTTGCTAATTAGAGAAATTAGAGAGATTTTAAATTACAGAATTATTTATAAAGAACAACAGAATAATAAATGTAAGTCATTAGAGGAATTAAGAGAACTAGAATCAACCAGAAGATTACAGGTTAAGAATTTTAAATCATGCATTGATAGTATTTTCGAAGAAACACACTATCCGGTATTTATTGGTGCGGGTAGAAGTTTGATGTCTACATTTATTGATCAACTTCAAGATATTAAAAACCCACATACTTCAGACTATTTTACTAAATTATTTGTAGAGAGAATTAATTTATTCAAATCTGATTTGACAGATGATTTAAATACTTTTATTCAAAAAAAAGATGTTGCTTCAGATATAGGTATTGATAAATCAATATTATTAAAAATAATCCTAAAGGGTGAATATAGATTTAATGCTGATATTGATAAAGAAAGAATTTTTTTTTTAAATAACCAGTATGTTAAACTATAATATCCTTCATCAGGACAGTAAGAGTCCGTTTGGATTTTATTGCTGATATTTGGATATATTTTAGATGAAACGAGTGTATTTATGGTTTTTGAAGAACCAGAAGCACATCTTTATCCTGAAACCCAAAGTGATATTGTAGAACTAATTGGTTTATTAGCAAATCTTTATCATAATCAAATAATTATAATCACCCATAGTCCCTACATTTTACCTCCTTTCAACAATCTTTATATATGCTCATCAAGTCGCTAAAAGTAAAGTTGGTAATGAACGAGAAGCGGTAGAAAGCATTGTCAATAGTAAAAGCTTGATTGTTCCTGATCGCATTTCAGCTTATCTTAATTTATGAAATTCGCTGTGAATCAATTATGAATTAAGAATTAAAATTAATTCAAGCTGAAAAAATATATAGCGCATCCAGTATAATTAACGACAATTTTAATGATTTACTCAACCTAGATAATTGAAAGATGTGTAACGATTTCTTTATAAAAAGTGAATGTCATGAATTTTGTTATAAGCAAAAAACCCTAATTATCAAAGATTCAGGAAATAAACAATAGTATAGGTGCGATTCATTGTTAGTTGAATCACGGTAATCAGTCCGTACATAAGG
>CAKZGI010000025.1 GCA_936914905.1 uncultured Trichormus sp.
TAAGTAGTTAGTTTTATTACAGGAGAAATCAGGTGCTTAAAAATATTTCTAAATTTGCAGGTAAGTAGTTAGTTTTATTACAGGAGAAATCAGGTGCTTAAAAATATTTCTAAATTCATTCCCTCTCGTCAGTTAAAATTTCCTGTTGTAGGGCTACTTGTTACCAGTGGGATTTTAGGTTTGAGTGTAATTGGGGAAATGACGAAAATCAACCTGAAATCTACCGCTAGAGTAGCCGATTTACCAGGCTATACAAATCAAATTCAAATTAGTGATACAAATTCTCTTTTGTCACAGCCGAAAGATATTAGAGAACGAAAAATTCAAGTTGAATTAAATAGTGTTGCTTGTAACAACTTATCATCTCAATCTGTAATCATAAATATTCCCACAACAATTCCTACAAATACAAGACAATTACAAGGCACATTACCAGTAAATTTCCCTGAGAAAGATGGAATTTATCTTTATGGTCAGTCCTCAGCACCAAACAAGTTAGGACAAGGTTATATTGTCTTTCAAAAACATCATGGTAAGGTAATTGGTGCATTGTATATGCCCAGTTCTGAGTTTAGCTGTTTTCAGGGTACGCTTGCTAAGTCGGGAGAATTGGCAATGACGGTAACTAGTTCTCCGGGTGAAGCTGGTTTAACTCAAGTTTCAACAGCTAGTAGAATACCCAGGTTGACTGATGAAAATGCTATCACTTATACCCATTCCATAGCACTGCAAGACTATCATCAGTTAAATTCTGTCAGTCCTAATGAGCAGCAAATTTTACAGGCTTGTAGTCAATATTTAAGCAGTGCTGGTCAGTAGTTTAATACTCAATTCCGGCTTGGGCTTTAATCCCTTGATCTCGAAAAGGATGCTTAATTAAGGTCATTTCTGTGACTAAATCTGCTGTTTCAATTAAAGCTGGTGGTGCGCCTCTACCTGTTAGGATGATATGTTTATCTGGTGGTTTTTGGGCCAAACCGGTTAATACTTGCTCAACTTCTAAGTAACCTAGTTTGAGTGCAATGTTAATTTCGTCCAATAGTACCAATTTAAAATCTGGGTTGCGGATGAATTCTAATGATTTGTCCCAAGCAGCACTGGCTTTATCTAAATCGCGATCACGAGCTTGAGTTTCCCAGGTAAAGCCTTCACCCATTGCATGAAATTCTAGTTGGTCTGGCCAATGGCTGAAAACCCGCTTCTCTGAAGGTTCCCAGGCACCTTTGATGAATTGAACGATCGCTACTTTGTAGCCATGACCAAGCGATCGCATTACCATTCCCAAAGCAGCAGTAGTTTTACCCTTACCATGACCAGTATTGATAATAATTAACCCTTTTTGTGGTATGGCTTTGGCTATACGTTTATCCTGTATTTCCTTGCGTCGCTGCATCTTTTGGCGATACTGGTCGTCATTCAGGGATGATGATATTACCTCATCGATCAAACGCGAAATTTCTTGATCTGAATTTAATTCTTCTGGGGTGTCGTTTTTCATCTATATATTTTATCCAGCAACAACTTTTACAAGTCAAAATTTACCTTTCTCGGTGATTTATACACTTAATTACTTCTTTATTATTATTCTTCATCTTTATTATTATTCTTCATCTTTTTATCAATAAAAATAAAAAACATGTTATTGATTATAACATATTTTCTTCTAGCAAAGAAATAAATTAATCTTTCGTCGACATTTTAATAAAAAGAACCTTAATTTTAACCAAAATAGAGACGTTAAACGCACAGGAAATGAATCAGCAAATCTAACTAAAGGGTTAAGAATGCTTTAACCCTTGTCTGGAGAGGCTCTTAACAAAGCTTTAATTTGCCTAAATACGTAATTATTGTGATTTTTAACCAAGATGCTAACCCTATGTATCAAGAAGACTTGAAATAATTGCTGAAAAGCTAGATAACATTAGATGCAGATGCGGGGTATTTACCATTTATTTGAAAGTGAGCAAAAATGTCAAAACTGCAAGGTAAGAAAATCACACCCATGCCCATATTAGCGGATACTAGTGTAGTCCAGTTAATCAATAACTACTTTACCGCGTATAATTCAGCCCGTTTGCGCGAAGCTTGTCAACTGCTGAGTCAAGATATCTTTCAAGCAGGTGTAACAGTCGGGGTTAGTCTTTCCGGGGCGATGACACCAGCGGGTTTTGGAGTTTCCGCCCTTGCGCCTTTGATTCGTCATGGTTTTATTGACTGGATGATTAGCACTGGTGCAAATCTTTACCATGATATACACTATGGTTTGGGTTTTGAACTGTTTGCTGGTAGTCCGTTTTTAGATGATGTCAAATTACGGGAAGAAGGAACAATCAGGATTTATGACATTGTTTTTGGTTATGATGTGCTGTTAGAAACAGATGCATTTATCCGCAAAGTTCTACAAGCAGAACCTTTTCAAAAGCGCATGGGAACGGCTGAGTTTCATTATTTGCTGGGTAAGTATGTGCGGGAAGTAGAAAAGCAATTGGGTGTGCAGCATTCCTGCTTATTAGTGACAGCTTATGAATATGGCGTACCTATTTATACTTCTTCTCCTGGGGATAGTTCTATAGGGATGAATGTGGCGGCTTTGGCTTTAGAAGGTTCAAAGTTGGTGTTAGATCCAGCTATTGATGTAAATGAAACATCTGCGATCGCCTACGGTGCGCGAGAAACCGATGGTAAAAGTGCCGCTGTAATTCTCGGTGGTGGCAGTCCTAAGAACTTTTTATTACAAACCCAACCGCAAATTCACGAAGTTCTCGGATTGGAAGAAAGGGGACATGATTTCTTTGTCCAGTTTACCGATGCGCGTCCAGATACAGGCGGTTTATCGGGTGCGACTCCATCGGAAGCGGTGAGTTGGGGTAAGATTGACCCAGATGAGTTACCCAGCAGCATTGTTTGTTATACCGATAGTACTATCGCTATACCGTTAGTAACGGCTTATGTGTTGAATCAGTGTCAACCTCGTCCTGTGAAGCGGTTGTATGATAGACGGGAAGCATTGTTAGAGACTTTGCAAAAAGATTACCTTGCGGCTAAAGACAAGCCAGTCGTTAAGGAAGAAGGTGCTGAGGAAGTAGCTACTTATCCTTGCGGTACGCCGGTTAAACGTTAAGGTTTTACTTCCATGTGATCGCCTCAAATATTATTCTAAAGTTTGCTGAAGGCGATCACTTTCCCAGCACAAAATATTTATTATCAATGATTTGTGATCTTTGGGAGTGCAATCACCTATAGTTTTCTAAATAGTGTCTATCAGAAATTGACTGAAAATATTAGCAAAACTAATTCAGTTCTGTCTTGCAGTTTTATTTCTAATAAAATAATCAGTATTTGTCTTTCACCAGATAAGAGATTCTTGGGTAATATTGGTGTCTGGATACCTGTCTTGATAAAGTAAAATTCCTTTTCATCAAAATTTCTTTTCTGTATAGTTAAATAGTTCACTTATGATATCAATAAATATTTTTTTTGGCTCATAATATAGCTTCAATTTTAGCGAATTGATTTAGTCTTATTTCTCTGTGATGTTCTTTAAACAATGCTTATACTTGATTTGATCAATATCTTTTCTTTGATAAGAAACGAATTATAGCTTTAACTTATCTAGCCAGGTGATAATCAAGTAATGTGAGAGTTCGATCTAAAGTCAAAGTATTAATAAATGATGTATTTAATGTGTAATTTATACCTTCTTTATTTCCTTTATTCCTTTAATACTTCTGTTTTCACGATCAACTCTGATGACAATATCGTCTTCTAAGGCGATGGATCAAATAACCTAAAATTAAGTTGACTATCTTCAAACGGTAATATTGCTTCGTTAAGCATGTTTAGTATTTTTGATTTCCCTGAACCGTTTTTACAAATCAAAACATTTACGTCTTGATTGAGTGTCCATGAAAAATTGTTTCCCCACAAATTTTTAATTTCAACTTTTCTTATATACATTATACATGACTTTTTACTTTATGATATGATATGATCGAAAACTTTGCTAATAAACTTAAGTAAGTCTTGTTCTACAACTTGCGTTAAATCCTCATTGTCAATGAGACATTATACCAAATCCTCTGGCAATGTTAGCCGAAACTGATATTATTCAACTATTCAACAACAAAAAATACCCATCCAGTGATTTATCTGGGTGGGTTTTTAAATAAAATCTGCAATTAAATAATCAAATATTCCCGTAAACAGGAACACCTGCGCCACGTACATCTTTAGCTGCTTCTGAAGCTAAAAAGCAGATAAATTGAGCGATATATTCCGGTTTTACCCATTTATATGCATTGTCTGCACCCATCTCTTCCCGGTTGGTGGGGGTGTCAATGAAATTGGGAAGGATAGTATTAGCAGTGATGTTAGTTCCTTTGGTTTCGTCTGCGATCGCTTTCGTTAATGCTATCACACCAGCCTTAGCCGCAGAATAAGCCACTAGTTGTCCCGCAGCTTCAACACCAGCACGAGAGCTCACAGTAACAATGCATCTATAGCCGTTTTCTAACATACTTTTGAGACTATATTTCCAAGTCAAAAAAGTTGTATTCAGATTTAATTCTAATACGCGTTTCCAGTCATAAAAGCTGTATTCGTGAGTTTTACCCATCGAAAACCCACCCACCAAATGAATTAACACATCCACCTTTGTCATCTGGCTGATGAGTTTATCTACAGATGCTTCATCTTCCAAATTAGCAGGAATAAAGTGAATTCTAGCAATATCGGCTGGTGAGATAATTCCTTTGAGACATTCTACATCTTTAGGGCTACGATAAGGAATTGTCACCTCAGCACCTTAGGCTAAAACTGCGGGTGTGACACCTAAACCCAGTCCACCAGTACCACCAGTGAGTAAAACTTGTTGACCTTTCATCAAAAATGCACTCTTTTGATCTTCATGATTTAAGATAGCGCGATGGCTTTAAGTTTAAGTTATGGATATCTTTTACTACCTGCACCTACTACACCGATTTTATGACGATAGGAAAGTTCAGCACCAAACCACCCGGTAATGCTAGTTAATGTCCCCACAATCAGGGAAAGTAACAAACCCCAAGGTAGTATACGTGACTCAGGATCACCCCAACGCAGGATGAAATTGAGGGCTGTGAAAACTAGAATAGAAATGTTCACAATCAAATGTACCCAGCCTGCGGTACGTTTGCGAACTCTTTCAATTTGTAAAAAATCGCTCATGCCAATTACTGAAGCGATGATACCAGTAACTAAACCTAGTCCTATTAACCACAGAGAAGCCCTAGCCCAGAAAAAATCTCGTGTTAACCAATAGCCAAAGTCACTACCTAAAGCTGCGGCTAAAAAGGCGATAGGAAATATGATACTGAGGGGATGTAGGGGATGTCCAGCGATCGCCACTGTGCTGGGTACACCACTATCTAGATACTCTCTATAGTCGCTTTCAATAACTGGTGGGACATTGGGAAATGGTGTCGAATTTGGTTCTGTAGTTTCCATTCTTTCACATTCTCTTATTCAGCAGTAGGAATTTTATCAACATCAGCCTCAGCTTGTAAGGTTAATTTGCCTTTTTCTAACTCTGATTTATAGACTCGTAGACTCATTCATTCTAAATCAAAGTTTCTCAAGTTCAAAATTTCATCTGTTTCTGCTATCAAAGCTTGTGTTAATTCTGGTGAAATTTCTTGACTTTTCCCATACTCAACATTTTTTAAAGAAATATTTTTACCATTAGCACTAATATAAGGAACTGCGGAAAAGCCAACTTGTTTAGTTTCACCAGTTCCTCTTAATAATATGCTGGCATTGAGGACAACTTTACCCTCACCAGGTAGATGAAAATCTATGTGTTGGGGCATAATCGCTGTTTCTTGACCATTGACACTGATTTGATGATTTTGTAGTTTATCCCTCACATATTCTGAATTAAACGCTCGATTAATATCCGCTTCTGTTAAAAGAACTTCAGCTTTCCCTGTTCTTGGTTTTGTCAGTTCAATTGACCCAGAAGCAACACCTAGAGGATTAATAGCAACGCTGGTAATTTGCATTTCTAATTCTGTCATGGCGAGGTCTTTTTGCATGACCAAACCCTCACCAGAAATGTATACTTTTTCAACTTCTCCCTAAGTCAGTTTGAGTGGTTCAGTTTTAATGCTGACTTCTAAATTTTCTACTTCATCCAATTGCCTAGATAATCCTATTCCAGCGGCTTTATTCAGTGCTTTTTCTCCTATTCCTGGTGTTTCTGACATTATGAGTTAATTTGTTAACTATACTTTGAGTTAATTAATAAAATTAACTATTATAATTTATAATTTATCTCTCCTTAGATAGATAAGAAAATAAAAATCCTTATGACTTCAAGTATAAATGAACATAACTAACGGCTATTGTTTTGTAATTATTTATATTCTTATATCCTGAGTTATGAAGGTAATCGTTCAAAAGAAAGATGCAAATTATCTAATTATTATGCGAACCTGGTATTGGTAATAAATACGATTACTTTGGCTAGGAGAGCTGAGAATGCTTGTAACTTTAGATGATACCAAAAGAAACGCTATAGCAGTAAAATTAGCAGATATGAAATTACTGCAACAGTTGCTTATTGATAATGAAGAACGATTTTTGAGAGAATGTACAGATGGAGAAATTGCTGATAGTCTCCGCAGAATGCTAGATGATGATCGCAAAAATCTAGGTATTCTTGATACTGTAGTGGTTCAATATGGCATCCACAAAGATGCAGATTTAACTGCACAAGAAGTGGTGCAAAAAGTTCGTCAATTCATGGAAGGTAATGAATTAAGCTTCTTTGAAAAAGTATTTCAACATGAGTTATTGAAGCATCAACAAGTAATGAATGGTCTGACAATTCATAAAGCTGTACAGAAAGTTGGTGCTGATGTCATGGCTGCAATTGGCCCTTTAAATACGATGAATTTTGAAAACCGCGCTCATCAAGAACAACTGAAAGGAATTTTAGAAATTTTGGGTGTGCGGGAATTGACTGGACAAGATGCAGACCAAGGAATTTGGTCTAGAGTTCAAGATGCGATCGCAGCTATTAGTGGTGCTGTAGGTAGTGCTGTCACCCAAACTTCTGACAAACAGGATATGAATATCCAAGATGTTCTGCGTATGGATCACAATAAGGTAAATATCTTGTTTACAGAATTACTACAAAGCGATAACCCTCAAAAAATTCAAGAATATTTTGGACAAATCTTTAAGGATCTCAGCGCCCATGCAGGTGCGGAAGAGGAAGTTGTCTATCCTAGAGTACGTCCTTTTTACGGTGAAGAGAATACTCAAGAATTATATAATGAACAGGCTCGCTGGGGTCCAGCACTTGAGCAATTGAGAACTATTAGCCCTTCTGCACCTGAGTTCAAAGACAGAATTAGACAAATATGGGATGGAATTGGTGACCATATTCGCCAAGAAGAAAGCACAATGTTTGCGTCTATTCGCAACAATATGAGTAGTCGAGAAGCTGAGGAATTAGCTACACAATTTAAAGCTGCTAAGGGCAGAATTCAAGAAAGAATGGGAGGAACTAGAACAGAAGCAACTGTCTAGAATTTATCGGAAAATCATATCCCCGACTTCTATACAAAATCGGGGGTATTGTTGTTCATTATTTGACTCACCCAATACCTAACATTCGATTAACTTGTGCTGATTGTAATGGTTTTCGTCCTATGTGTTGAAAACATTCAACTTTTTGTCGGTATGTAGAGGCGGTTTTAAAATTAGTGAGATTCAGTAAAACCATATCTTCATACACGGAATCTTGAGGAATTTTAATATCTAAAACTAATTCTTCTAGTTTATTTTGTTCAATCGCAAATTTCAGATTTTTTGAAAAAACTTCTCGTCTCTTAGAACGCACAGTTAATAAATGGCAATTATTACTAATAGGTTGTGGTGATGATTCTAGAGTTTCTACTAGTGGCATAATTTTGTTGTCAAATCCTGCTCCGGTTTGTTTTGTTCCGTTGTCATTCACTGTTTCGTAAATAATTTTTGTGCCATGTTTTTCACCTAGAGATAATTTATTGCAGTAAATGGTCTTAGAGTAAAGCAATAACGCAACCTCTTCAACATCACATATTTGTAAATAAATTGTCAACGCATAAAATTAATTAATATCTTTGTCGTTGACGCTGAATGTCCAGCAAGCGTATTACAATCACACCTGATTACAACTCAATGCTGGAAAAGGCATTTATTTTCAGTAAGTGGGTGTTAAAAATTGTCGTTATGACAAAAGAGGTGAAGCAGTGCGGTCTTGGAAAGCCGCTGGGGTGGAGGACGGGTTTCCCGGTATAAAGCAAGTGGCGTGGTTTCCCCCATGTAGGCGCTTCGCCTTCCCGAAGGGTAAAAGGCACTCATGCAAGAGTGAAGAGGTTTTCAGGCTAATTTATATTTTGTTACACACTTTTGTTTTTTCACGTCGTTCTACTGATTTTCCAGTATTTATAAGCCGCATAAGCCAAGGTCACAACCCCGGTAACAATTGCAGATTCATCAACTTCAAATTGGGGATGATGTAGAGGATAATTAATAGTGCGATCTTCGTAGCCTACACCCAAACGAAACATGGAACCGGGAGCGTGTTCTAAATACAAGGAAAAATCTTCAGCGCCAAGGGAAGGTTCTGATAACACTTGAATGCGATCACTTGTCCAAGCTTCTTCTGCGGATGATTGCAATAATTGTGTTAGCGCGTAATCATTTTGTACACTGGGTACACCTTGACGATAATTAACTTGATATTTTGCACCGTAAGAATTGCAAACATTAGCAACAATATTTTCAATCCAACTTGGCAGTTGAGTGCGAGTTTCTGGATGGAGTGATCGCACCGTACCTAATAACTGTACTTGATCAGCAATTATATTTGGCGCTCTCCCACCATGAATTTTACCAATACTCAAAACCACTGGACGCAAAGGATTTTGAGTGCGGCTAATAGCTTGTTGTAATGAAGTAATAACTTGGCAAGCAATCCAAATCGCATCAATAGCTTCATGGGGACGCGCACCATGTCCAGATTCACCAATAATCATAATCTCCAAATCATCTGCTGCTGCTGTCAATGCACCATAACGAATCCCAATATAACCAGCAGGAATAGAAGGAAAAACATGAACACCTAAAATTGCTGAAACATGATTCATCACCCCATCTTTTACCATCCAGCTTGCACCTTGGGCAATTTCTTCTGCTGGCTGAAATAAAAATCTGATTTTCCCCCCCAACTCCTCTGCTATTTGGGAAAGCACCATTGCCGTACCTAACCCTACAGTAGTATGAGCATCATGTCCACAAGCGTGCATTACCCCCAAATTGCGAGAGGCATATTCCAATCCACTACGTTCTTGAATTGGCAATGCATCCATATCCGTGCGAATTGCCAACACCTTTTCATTGTGCTGAGTTCCTTGTAATTCACCAATAACACCAGTTTTCCCAACCCCCTCTACCACGTGCAAACCGCTAGAAGACAACACACCAGCAACAAAAGCAGCCGTTTGATACTCTTGTCCGCTGAGTTCTGGGTGAGAGTGAATATGGCGGCGAATCTCCAGTAAGCGGGGTGCTAGGTTGGTAGCTAAGTCTTTAATCCGGGTCAGCATGGAATTGGTTCTAGTTAATAAGTGTTGTTCCCATGATAGATAAGTGTTAATTAGGAAAATGCTCTTCCTGACCTAAGAAGCAGGGTAATACCATTTCACGAAAACCCTGATAGATAGGGCTTGCTGATAGCGTAGCGTGGCCTTAAGCCATAGAAACGGAAAACCTGGATAAATCAATAGTTTAAGGGTTATTTAAGGTGGATAAGATGTAGGAAATAAGCGTTGATACCATGAAAACTCAAACACTTTTTCAGATTCTAGATTATTCTAAATCCTGCTCTTCTTCCTCCTAACTCCTGACTCCTGACTCCTAATCGTCACGAAGAACTTTTTCAGCAAGCCCTACATATCACTTCGGGAATTATGAAGAAGATATAAAATTCGTGAAAATTATAACGGCAAGACTAGCCAAAGCCAAATAAATGATATAAAATTTATTTTAGTTGACTATACCGAAAGATTTATAGACTACCAAATATGTGATCCCCCTGGCTTAAAGAAAAAACAGCTAGGGGGATCTTGTTTTAACCATCATTTAGGTGTAGGGGTTGAAAAGGTGAATAAGGTGCAAGGAATAAGCCTTGAAACCATCGAAAACTGATTGCCTACGGCACTAGCGATAGCGTAGCGTGGCGTAAGCCAATAGCCAATCACTTTCCCAGATTCGAGACTATTCTTACCTCCTTCTAATTCTCCCTCCTGACTCCTAGCCCTTACGAAAAGACTTTTTCCGCAAACCCTAATTATCGCCATCCCAACCAACGCAAACAAGGTATAATGAGGTAATAACTTAACCCTAAACAAAGACTGATTAAAATACCTATAAAACCAAAAAAAGCAATAGGTAAAAATAACTCTAAAAAGCTTGGTTGACTGGAAAAATGGATAAAGGAAATTTTTAACCCTAGATGTATTAAAGCTGCGATGATGTTGGCACTACCAAAGGCAGCTATAAAAGCGTAAGCTAGGGAATGGGTGCGAAGACCTAAACCCAGAGTTAGCAGGGAAATTGACACCAGCATCCATGCAACTAAACCCTCTGCACTATCATGTGGTTTGATAAATTGCCAAATTATCCAACCTAAACTATAGCCAATTAAACCCATGAAAGCTGATACTAAAAATCGTCGTTTTTGACCAAAACTTCCAGATAGAGTAATTCCCCAAGCAGTTCCCAAACCAGTAACTGCATATACTATAATTTCCCTTGCAGAACCAGTTTGGGAATTTTGAATTAATTCGGGTAATTGAAGTGAGACAAATTCTGCAACGAAAGCGCCTAATTTAGTTTGATAAGCCAAAAGAAAACCAGCGATAGTCCCTAAACTAGCACCCATCCCGCATAAAATCATCGCCCAAATTGTTCCCAGACAAGCTAGTAAGAATTTGAAAATTGCCTGAACTGTGAATAGGGTTGTGTTACCCACAGCTAGGGTAAATTGGGTGACGGTTTGGATAACGGTGTTTTTTAATTGGGTAAATAACTCTGGTTTTGATTCTGCGGGAACAATTTTCAGTAACTGTTTTTGAATGATAGCTGCATGGGCTGGACGCGATCGCACATCCGTCTGTATCATTTCATCTAGTAAATCTGCGAGACGTAGATTAACACTGCACCGATTTCTCCAACGTAATTCTCCAGTAATGGGATCTTCCAACTGTTGGGGATACCTACCTGTAAGTAATTCAATTATTGTGCGTCCCAAGGCATAAAAATCAGCCGCAGGCCCCACATTACCGCCAATCATTTGTTCTGGTGGACTGTACCCAGAAGAAAATAATCGGGTCGAGGGAGAGTGCGATCGTAACATTGCACTACTAAATTGTTTAGCACCACCAAAATCAATCAACACCAATTGTTCCGCTTGTAGAGGTGCAGTAGGTGAAGGAGTACGCAACATTAAATTAGAAGGTTTAATATCCCGATGAATAATTTGGCGTTTATGCAACTCCTGTAAAATCTTCACAGCTTGTGCAAACCAATTTAGCACCAAATCCTCTGGACATCCTTGGGGATAATTTCTACGAATCTCTTCTAAATTATGGCCATCAATTTTTTCCATCACCAGACAAGCCAACTGGTGTGGTTTAGGAAGAGTCAAATTGATTTGAAAATACCCATCAGCATCAACTTTGGGAACACCAGGATTATGGAAACTACTTAAAACTTCCGCTTCCTGAATAAATAATTCCAAAGCTTTGGGAGAGTCTTCCACTAATACTTTCAGCACTTTTTCAGTTTGGTTTTTTTCATCCCAAACTGTATAAATTTGGGCGAAACCTCCTGAGCCCAAAGGTTTAATTGGGTAATAGCGGTCTAACAACTGTAGCAGTGCGCCACAGCTATTACAAAATTTGTTTCCCCAAGGTTGGGGATAGGGACGTTGACAGTTAGGATTTATGCAGTGAACCGCACTCTGATTTATCTGGGACAAAACCACCAAAATACAAAGGCTGGATCGATTTTAGCGTCTATTTTGCCTTTTGCACTTTATAGAACCCAGATATGCTGATCAAGTGACTATACGACTAAGATAGGAGGTGAAAGCTCCCCCATGAGCATTTCTAGTCCAAAACTAGGAAAAAGGCAATTACCAAAGCTGATTCAAATCTCTGAAAAGCTCATGCCGTATACATTTTGAATTTTGTTGGCGCAGCCTGCTGGAAGCACTATTTTGTTAACGTAGTTCTTCTGAAAGAAGCATTTTGAATTCACGGCTGTACTAGATATGATATAGCAACTCTAAGTTATTTACAAACACTTTTTATTCTCTCTGTCAATTAGGTTTTCTAGTGTTTGTTCCAAAGATGGAAATTGCTCAATTATCAAAGATAGTTGCTCCATATCAAAAGCATCCAAATTAGTTTGCACAGGATCAGCATATTCCAGCAATCACTGATAGTGATACTCCTGTCCCCAAGTTTATAAACGCTGAATAAATTTCTTTATTTACCGTATTTCTAAAGTCCTACATAAACTATTCCATACCATTTATTCTTCCTGTAATTTGATTAATAGTTCTGGTAGATTAATTGAAATATTTAATAAATATGGTTCTTCCAAATGAGTAGATAATCTATCTAATTGGTCGTAATTTCCAACATTACTCACAGCGTTTAAACGTTTTTTGATTTCTTGAACGAGTTGGATACAGCTAATAGGCTTAGATAAAAAACCCTGACAAATTTTCTCAGATTCATCTTTCTCTTGAATTTGAGATGAAGCAGTGAGAATAACGATAGGAATATTTTTAATTTTTTCATGCTGTTTTAGATGTTGTGCTGTTTCTTTCCCATCCATAAGACGCATTCTCAAATCTCACCAAATTAAATTGGTATGATGTAATTGACCTAAATTAATCGCTTGATGTTGATCTTCTACAAGTAAAACTAGATGATGAGTGTTATGAAAATAACCCTGAATTAATTCCCGATTTGATGCCACATCATCTACAACTAAAATTGTACTGGGTGGAAACTGGTTTAAATCATCATTTTGGTGTGATTATGTAACTATTTATATCGAACTATTTGCAGGAGAAATTGCTGGAGAAACAAAAGTGAAAATACTACCTTTTCCTAATTCACTTTGGAGTGTGATGATTCCACCCATAATATTCATGAATCGCTTAGTGATTGCTAGTCCTAACCCTGTACCACCATATTTGCGAAGGCTTTGACCTGAACTTTAAATAAATGCCTCAAAAATACCTTGTTGCTGTTCACCAGCTATGCCAATAGCTGTATCTTTAACAGCAATTTCTAACCAAACTTTTTCTTCTAAGTTTCTACAATAAAGATGAGCGCGGATAGTTATTTGAATATATCCCTGTTCTTTGAATTTCAAAGCATTGCCGACAACGTTAAAGAGGATTTGTCGCAAGTGGACTTCACCAATTTAAATAGTTTGAGGTACGGTATCTTCAATGGTTGAACGCAAGATTAAATTTTTATCAGTTGTATTTGGGCTGAATATTTGTAAAATTTCTCCAATTAATCCTCTTAAATCGACAGGTTCATAGTGAGGTGCTAACTTACATGATTCAATTTTAGACAAATCAAGAATATCATTAATCAGTGCCAATAAAGTTCTGCCACTGGAGGTAATAGCTTGAACATAAGGGGCTATATGAGGTTCTATAACTTCAGGTTGTAATAAATTTGCAAAACCAAGAATAGCACTCATGCGTATACGAATTTCGTGACTCATATTAGCTAGAAATTCGCTTTTGGCTTGCTTAGCACTTTCGGATTGCCGTTTCGCTTCTTCTAATGCTAAATTTTTCAGCGTCAGTTCTTCCCGTCTAGTAGTTTCTTTTTCTAATAAAGTGGCTTGAGCTAGTGCAATTCCTACTTGAGGAGCTACGGCTTCTAATAGTTCAATTTAATCACGTTTCCACTCTCAAATTTGCTGATCCTGGGAAGCTGGGTCAGTGATACATTTATGTATTCCAAAGATAGCTGTACATTCTGCTGCTGCATTTTGTGATGAGTTTCCCAAAGTGAATCTTCAGGATTGACTAACAACGGGGGATAACTCATTACTTATTGGGCTTGTAATTCCCTGAAGTTTATTTCTAGAAGTTGGAATTGAACAATATCTCGTTCTGTGACAATTCCCAGAGGTAGCATTTTTCCAGGTGTGATCGCTCTGCCAATGACAACACAACTGAGATAATGAGAATCCATCAGCTGTATTAACTCTAGAACTGTGTCTGTAGGAGGGGCATGAATCACATTTTCTGCCATTACCTGTCTGACATACTGACATTTGAGTAAATCTGCTGGTTGTAGCACACTGCAAAGGCTAGATTGTGTGACTAAACCCACAGGTTGATCCTGTTCGTTGACTATTGGTAAATTTGGTAAATGACGAATCCTATGCTGACGTAGTAATTTGAGCACTTTCATCGGTTCCTGCGCCTCCCATTCTTGGCAGGTAATCAAATTCCTGGTCATGACTTCGGAGACTTTGGTTGTTCTTAAATTGCGTTGTTGTGCAGCTAGTCTCACCAAGTCTCTCTCTGTTAATAAACCAACTAGTTGCTGGTTATTTAATACAAAGGTGCAACTAGCACGAAGGGTATTTGAGTTAGAGACTGTTTCTCCCACTCTACTCATCATTTGTAGGACATCCATGAGACAGGCATCTGGATTGACTACCACAGAGTGACGCTGAATGCATTGATTACCGAAGTCAGATAGTGAGGTGTTTGCAGGTTCCATGATTAAACCTTAACAATTGAGTTCTAAAAGCTTTCGCTGATTGGCAATTTTCTAGTGTTCCCTAAATATTGGTCTAGCCAATCATCACAGTTATAACTGATTCACTAAGAAAATTAGCATTTAAACGCATATATTTATCCTTTAACGTAAATAATTATGTAAAAATAAGCAAATCAAAACCATAAGATTTTAATTTTCTTTTTGTAAAAATGACTTATTCTATTATTACATAATACAGAATTATTATATTCTGCTACAACGCTAAATAACAGATCAAATGATCCTGTTAAATTTGATATTTAAATGCAAGACTAGTAATGCAAGACTAGTACCGCCGTAAATTCAAAATGCTTCTTTCAGAAGAGCTACGCTAACAAAATAGTGCTTCCAGCAGGCTGCGCCAACAAAATTCAAAATGAATATGGCGTGAGCTTTTCAGATATTTGGAATAGTTGGTTTATTTACACCGTACTGTACTAGTAGCGCCGTGAATGAAAAAGGAAAAATGAATACGGTGTAAGCATTGCGTATGCATGTGTCATAAAGTTTTGGATTTCGGATTGATTCCACGGATAAATCCGGGGGCTTGAAGGATCAAGGAATTTCTGGTAAAAATCAAGTCTCTTGTAAGGTGCGTCAGATGTTGAAAATCTGTTGATATTAACCAATTCCTAGGTCTGACGCATCCTACTAAATATGGGAGTTCTGTTTAAGAAAATTGCTGGGTATAAAACCGCGCATATTTACCTTCTAAGGTTAACAATTCTTCATGATTTCCTGATTCTACAATTTGTCCTTTCTCTAATACTAAAATCCGATCGCACTTTCTCACTGTCGATAATCTATGAGCAATAATTAATACTGTCCGGTTTTTCATCAATCTTTCTAAAGCTTCCTGTACCAATGCTTCTGACTCAGAATCTAATGCAGATGTCGCTTCATCAAGTATCAATATTTGTGGGTTTAACAGTACAGCACGTGCGATCGCAATTCTCTGTCTTTGTCCACCAGATAAATTCACACCACGTTCACCTACCCAAGTATTATAACCTTCTGGTAGTTGCTGAATAAATTGATGGGCATTAGCAATTTTTGCAGCTTTTTCGACTGCGTAAATATCAAAACCTTTTTTTCCAAACGCGATATTTTGAGCAACAGTTCCTGAAAACATAATCGTTTCTTGAGGAACAATGCCAATTTGTTTTCTTAAACTATTTAGTGTCACATCTCGAATATTGACACCATCTATAAAAATTTCCCCAATTTCAGGATCATAAAATCGCGGTAACAGATTTACAAAAGTAGTTTTACCAGCACCAGAAGCACCGACAAGTGCGATCGCTTGTCCTGGCATCACCAATAAATTAATATTACTTAAGACAATTTCTCCTGGTTTATAAGCAAAAGTTACATTCAAATATTCAATTTTGCCAGTAACACTAGGAAGATTGAAAGCATCATCTTTTTCTAACACCGTTGGTTGAATTGCTAATAACTCAAAAACTCGGTCAACTGATGCTTCACCTTGTTTAAATTCATTAAAGTTATTAGTCGTATGCCCAATAGGATCAATTAACAAAGCTGCTGCTGCTAAATAACTAAAAAATTCACCTACGGTTAAATTATTTTGAGAAATTTGCCATACTCCCACCATGAGCAAAGATAAAGCACTCAAAGCTTCCAAAAATCCCACAATGGGAATTTGAATCGCTTTTAATTTTTCTGCTGAATATTTAGCCTTTAAACTACGTTCTGCTTCATGGCTAAATCTAGCAATTTCATAGTTTTCTGCTGCAAAAGCTTGAATTAAACGAATACCACTAAATACTTCTGTTAAAATGGCTGATAAATCGGAAATACGATTTTGACTTTTAAGTGAATATTTACGTAAATGTTCCCCAAACCAAGCGATTAAAATTCCCATAATTGGGGCAACAATCACTGTAGCAAGAGTGAGTTGCCAATTTAAATAAATCATGTAGATGGGAATAGCTACCAACTGCAAAAGACAGGGTACAAAATCATGAAAAAGCTTATTGATAACTTCCCCAACCCTGTCAACATCTTCTGTGAGACGGTAAGATAAATCTCCTGATTTCGCGGTTTCAAAATAACTAAGATTCAGTTTTTGTAAGTGTGCGTAAACCTGTTGACGGAGATGAAAAGCAACCCTTAAAGCTGCACGTGCCATGTATAAATCCTGTACCGACTGGAAAAAGCCGCGCACAAGAAATACTAAAGCACACATTCCGGTTAATTGGGTGATCGCTACTACATTACCCTGTCCAAAGGGAACTGCCAACTTACCCGCTAGATTAATCAGCGTTAAAGTCGCAAATACATATCCTAATATTCCCACAAAACCCTTAGTGATGGGTTCCCACTGGATGCGAATGTAAGGTAAAAGTTGCCAATAATTAGATCGTGAATTAGAGTGTGTGTCCAAAACTTAAACTTCCACAAAAAATATTTTCTCTTTTTTCAATTTATCAACTTGCCGTGATAACTGATAACTGTTAAGTAGAAAGGCACAAGAAAACTGTAGACGCACAGCGACTCCTTGGAGAGTCATATGTAACGAAAAGTAAAATTGACCAAAACCTCTTCCCTCTAAACTAATGGGACCATCATCTTCTGACAAACTAAAGGCAGTTACAAAAATGCCTATTGCTGGTAGGTAGATTATTGGCCCCTGGGATGGGAATCATCATTGAAATAGCCATGAGAGCGATCGCCACCCCAAGAGTGATTCTACCTGGTAAAGTAGTACAAATATAGGATAAACGACGACGTACTATTGCTTTAATTCTTCTTAACCAAGGCAGTCCAGCTTTCAGAAAACCTTGCACTGTGGTGAGTTGAAGAGGATGATTCAGCATTTTTTCAGACAATCAAGGAGTTTTAGCACCGGAAATTAACTGTATCGCCAACAGAGAAATCAGTACACCAAGAGGAGTTGAATAACCAGGAGTAGGAACAGGTAAAGCCGAAGGTAGAGATAAAATTACCAGCAAAGAACTAAAAATCCTCTCTACAGCTAACAATAAAATATCTGCCAAAGTTACGTTTTCATGTTTTTCTTCTTCAGAAAAATAGCTTTGTAATTTGTTAGACAGTTTAGCCATATATTAATTGTAATCTAACCGTTTAGTTGAGTTTATAGAAAAAAAAGCGTAATTATTTTCTTATCATGATTTATTGGCTCTATTTTCTTTAATTACATGAATAATCGAAGGTAATAAAGAAACAATAATAATTGAACCAATGATTAGTAATAGATACTTATCTACTGTTTCTGGTGCTAGTGAGTTACCTAAAAAGAAACCTAACATAGTAATGCCAAATGTCCAAGCAAAACCACCAATCACGTTGTAAGACATGAATGTGCGATAGTGCATAGAACCAATTCCTGCCACAATTGGGGCAAAGGTGCGGATAATTGGGATAAATCTTGCTAAAACAATAGTTTTTTTGCCATGTTTTTCATAAAAAGCTTGAGTCTGAACAACGTGATTTTTATGAAATAACCAATAATCTTCTTTATCAAATAATTTTCTGCCAAATTTATGGCCAGTAAAATAGCCCACATTATCCCCAAACACAGCACAAACAAACGCACCAAAAATTAGCACCCAAATATTCAATAATTTTTGAGAAGCGACAAATCCTGCTGTAAATAGTAAACTATCACCAGGGAGAAAAAAACCAATCAGTAAGCCAGATTCAGCAAAGATAATTCCCCATACCCCAAAGTATCCCAGTGATTTAATTAAATCTGGTAAATTAAAGTGCATGAAATCTAACCTGCTCAATAAGTTGCATTCAACATCTTAACGTTCAAAATTTTCAGAAAATAAAAATTAGTATTAAGATTATATAAAGTTATTTTAGATGTTGTAGATATTTAGTTTAAGGGAACAAGATGGAAAGATATATAAAAGTGCTACGATTATTTTGGAGTGCTGCGATCGCCGCAGAAATGGAGTACCGTCTCAACTTCATTATCGCCACCTTCAGCAGTATCAGCAATCTCGCAGGCAATATTTTTGGGCTATTCTTGTTTTACCGCAACGGTTACACCTTTACTGGTTGGTCATGGTCAGCCGCTTTAATAGTTTTAGGAATATTTACGTTATTGCAAGGCTTTTCTGACACTTTCCTAGCACCCAACTTAAACCGCATTGTTCGTCATGTCCAAGAAGGTACTTTAGACTTTGTATTATTAAAACCTATCCGCAGTCAGTTTTGGCTTTCCACTCATACCCTATCACCGTGGGGATTACCAGATTTAATCTTTGGCTGTATCATCATTGGCTATGCAGGTGAAAATCTGGGTTTAGGAATAGACAAATACCTACTTAGTATATTTCCCTTGGGTTGTAGCTTGGTAATTCTTTACAGCCTGTGGTTTATGTTGGGATCTACTACAATTTGGTTTGTAAAAATATACAATATTACTGAAGTATTGCAGGGTTTATTAGAAGCTGGCAGATATCCAATTGTAGCTTATCCAGCTACCTACCGAGTTTTCTTTACCTTTGTAGTACCAGTGGCATTTTTATCCACCATTCCTGCACAGGCAATGTTAGGCCAAGGTAAGTTAAGTTGGTTGTTTGGTGCAGCCATATTAGCGGTGATATTATTTTTCATTTCTACTTGGTTTTGGCGGTTTGCATTAAGGTTTTATACTAGTGCTTCAAGTTAGTTACAAGTAGTCGTGCAAAATAAATTGCACATTTAGAGGAGGGAAGAAGGAAGAGATAAGCAATACAGAGATTTCTGTTTTTACCAAAAATGTTTAATTAATTTTGCCCAGGTACTTATGAAAGTGACAGCAGATTGCAGATCAATGAGGTACAGAATCTAAATTGAAACCTAGACAGGAAGAGAGTTTTACTCCTGACTCCTGACTCCTGCTATAAATGTTGGGTTTCCTTGCATCAAACCCCATTCGCTTCAAGCCTGGGAATCCGTCCATGGCGATGAATCCCAAACCTATAGAAAAGTGATCACAACATATCTGAATTCTCACCCAGTTCTCTTAATCTAGCAGCCAATTTAGCTGCTTTAGCTTTGGCTTCTTCCTCTCGTGCTTTAGCTTCCTCAGCTTGTACAACTGCAATTTCTGCTTGTGATTTAGCTGCCTCTTCTGGTAACAAAACTAGATTTCCCACAACATCATAAAACCGCACCCAAATTGCACTTCCTCTATCTATAGTTCCTTCCCAAGTTCTTAACCAAAAACCCAAACGTCTACACCACAACCAACCATTTTCTTGTCGCATTCGATCATTTTTAAGTGTTGTAGAACCAAAAGGCTCGAAATCAATTTTTAGTTCGTCTAATAAAAGTTTAACTAAATCACCAATAAGTTCTTTATCTTTTTCATGTTCGGGTAGAGGAACCATAATTTCTAACCAGCTTTCTCTATAAGAAATACGTGCAGCACACTTTTCTCCCATTTCTTATAGAATGTTTTCTAATTGCTGCCAATTACTATTTTTTAGTAACATCTGTTGACCTGGTTTGACAATAATTTTTTGCAGTTATAAAAGCATATCGCCTTAGAGATTGTCATCCTAATTTTGGATTTTACATTTTAGATTGATTCCACGGATAAATCCGGGGGCTTTTAGCATCAAGGAATTATTGGTCAATTTTTGGATAATTGTCTTTCTTTAAAAATATGTCCAAAAATAAAAATCTAGCTTCCACGTTCACCACTCAATTGGTATTTCCTGTAAGATCAACATTTGAAAGACAGTAAAACAGGAGAAACCAGGCGTGCCTACACTCGGTGTAAACATTGACCATATCGCTAATATTCGCCAAGCCAGACGGACTGTAGAACCGGACCCTGTAGCGGCTGCGGTATTGGCAGAATTAGCAGGTGCAGATGGAATTACCGTACATTTACGGGAAGATAGAAGACATATTCAAGACAGAGATGTGAGAATTTTAAGACAAACGGTGCGATCGCACTTAAACTTAGAAATGGCTGCAACCGATGAAATGTTAGGAATTGCCCTCGACATCAAACCAGATTATGTAACTTTAGTTCCCGAAAAGCGCGAAGAAATAACCACAGAAGGCGGTTTGGATATTGTCGGGCAAATTGCTAGAATAGGGAAGATAGTTGATAGATTGCAAAATGCTGGCATTCCCGTGAGTTTGTTTATTGATGCCGAATCAGCACAGATCGAAGCTTCTATCAAGGTACAGGCGAAATTTATTGAACTGCACACAGGACAATATGCTGAAGCAAAAGATGAAACAATCCGCCAACGTGAACTAGCTTTATTAGCACAGGGATGTGAGCAAGCAATTAAAGCTGGTCTGCGAGTGAATGCCGGTCATGGACTCACATACTGGAACGTTTATCCAGTAGCGGCACTTCCAGGCATGGAAGAACTAAATATTGGTCATACTATCATCAGTCGGGCGGCTTTAGTGGGAATAGAAAGAGCTGTCCGAGAAATGAAAGAAGCCATGTCGCCGCGCTCCAATTAAAAATTCAAAATTCAAAATTCAAAATGAAGAAACATTTTGAATGGTATTAGCGGGGTGTTAGCTGCGTAATCCTAAAAAATTAGAGTCACATTTGCAACTTAAGACTTATATGACTTCCACACAGTCTAACAACCTACCTCTTTGGGTACAAGACCGGGATACAGTGATTGCATACAGTAGCCATGCCGAATGGCGCTATCAAACACCACCGGATTATACTCGTTCCAAAGAAAATCTAGCTAAAGAAAGTACCTGCAATCACTTAGAAGGTACGCTAGAAGCGATCGTACAGAACTTGGTGAGAACCTTCGAGATGGAGGTATCTTTCAAAAGTAACCCCCAGCAATGGTTATCTGTGGTAAGTGACAAATTTCGGGTCAGTACCAATGGTGGTAAAGAGTATACAGCAGCAGATTTATCTGCCCAAGGTACTTATAACCTATTTATAGCTGATTCCGAACATTACAAAGCTTCGGAAGAAAGTTTTGAATCATCAGCTAAAATATTCCACAGCACATTTCCACAAGGTTTTCCTTGGGAAGTGCTACAAGTGTACTCAGGACCACCTAATGTTACATTTAAGTGGAGACACTGGGGACATTTCCAAGGTGCTTACAAAGATTTTGCATCTACGGGGGAAACGGTGGAGATTATCGGTATAAGTGTAGCTCATGTTACTGATGATTTAAAGATTCTGTCCGTAGAACACTATTTTGACAACAACTTGTTCTTAGAACAGCTGACAGCAGGTGGCAAACTGGTCAATAGTGAAAACGATAAGAAAGCTAGTGGTTGTCCCTTCAGTTCTTGGTTTAAGGGATTCAAAAAAAGTTAACTGTTCAGGGTACAGCAGCCGTACTGTACCCTATAAATTATTAAATAGTAACTAAAGGAAGACAATGAAAACGTACTATTACGTTTTGGCTAGTCAACACTTTCTACTGGAAGAAGAACCAATACACGAAGTGTTGAAGGAACGCACCCGTCATTATCACGAACAAGAAAAAGAAATTGATTTTTGGTTAGTGAAAAACCCAGCTTTTCTAGAAGCGCCAGAAATGGCAGAAAATAAATCTAAGTGTCCTAGACCTCCAGTAGCAATTATTTCCACTAATCATCAATTTATTAATTGGTTGAAATTGCGTCTAGAGTATGTAATTACTGGACAATTTGAGGCTCCTTCACCACAAATTCCTGATCCTTTAGCATCTTTAACAACTGTGTAATAAATTAGAATCTATGTAGGCATTCTGGCTTGGTGCTGAATGCTTACAAACATATAATATTAGGTATCCAATGTTTGTGCAAAAATCTCATTCTTTACCAAGTGCTTTATTATTAGCAATAACTACACTCACCGCAGGCATCGCTCCTTTAATTAGTAGCATTAATCCTATTTTTGCCCAACTAGCTATTCCTCTTTGTCAACCTCCTAGTACGGGGGAGTATCTTTTATTAGTTGTTAGTCCCACAACTAATAGTCAACAGCAATTACGCAGTGCTTTACCATCGGATTTAAAAACTGTTACTTGTCAATATTTGAATCAAACAGTAACCCGGATTGGTGGTTTTAAAAAGATTGATGATGCTAATCGTTGGGCAAAATATGTTAACAATATTGTCGGTTTATCTGCCATTATCACGACTCGACCAACTGCACTAACAATCGCACCAGCAATAACCTCATCAGCAGTTGTTCCAAATCAGATACTTAGCTATAATCCCAGAGTCTTAGGAGATGGTTTTGCTGTATTGGTAGATTATTTCAACCGCCCCGAACTGGCTAATAGTGTTCAAAGAGCAGTTGGGGGTAATGTGGGTCTTGTTTCTTATGGACAACGCTCTTATTTATTGGCTGTTTATACTACCAATCAAACAGAGGCATATAATACATTACAAAAACTAAATGAAAATGGTTATTTTGCCCTCTTAGCAGATGGTCGAAAAGTCATATTACTGCGTTCAGTTGTGAATTCTAAGTAACTGGTAATTGGGAATTGGTAATTGGTGATTATTCCTCTCCTATTGCCAATAACTAATGACTAATAAGCGGCTCTAGATAGCCAATAAATAGTTATACCTAAGGCTGAACCGGCTATTACTTGAACTGGTGTATGTCCCAGGAGTTCTTTGAGTCGGTCTTGGCTAAATTCCGGTTTTTCATGAAATAATTCATCAATCATTTGATTAAGTATTCGAGCTTGCTTACCAGCGGCTTGGCGCACTCCGGCAGCATCGTACATGACAATGATGGCAAAAATTACAGCTACGGCAAAATCAGGGGATGCCCAACCCAGAGTTTGCCCCACACCAGCAGCTAAAGCTGTTACTAAGGCTGAATGGGCGCTGGGCATACCTCCTGTGGTGACTAAGACACGCATATCTATTTTGCGATGTTTAATCACTTCTACGATGAGTTTTAATCCTTGAGCCACAAAACAAGCTACAAGAGCAACCAGCAGCACCCGGTTGTTGAAAATGTCGCCTATGTCCTGCATGGTATTTTGATTAAGGTGAATTAAATTACAGCAGATTGCAGATCAATGAGGTACAGAATCTAAATTGAAACCTAGACAGCAAGAGAGTTCTAGTCCTGACTCCTGACTCCTGCTGTATGAGCAGCAGTTGTGTGTTTAGGAACAGTTTTTTACACCAGTAGTCAGCGTTGAGCATTCAAAGCAGTTTGGTGGATGATTTTGTGACTAAATTTTGTATTTGCAATTTTAAATTTGGGATAGGTTCATCTAAAATCCAAAATCGTTAGTCCAAAATCCAAAATTCTTCTGTCTTTTGACGCTAGTGATCGCGATTAATGATAAAGTGTGCGATGGCCTGGAGAGGAATTGCTTTGTCTCCATAGAATGCCAATTCTACACAGGCTTCCTCAACTAGTTGTTGTGCTTTAGCTCGTGATTCTTCGATTCCCCACAGGCTAGGATAGGTGACTTTCTCAGCTTTGAGGTCTTTACCTGGAGTTTTGCCGAGTTTTTCTTGAGTGGCAGTGATATCGAGAATATCATCTATGATTTGGAATGCCAGCCCAATATTTTGAGAATAACGAGTTAATTTTTGTATATCTTCTGCGGATGCGCCGGCGGTAATTCCCCCACACACCACACAAGCTTCTAAAAGTGCGGTGGTTTTGTGGTTATGAATAAAATTCAGAGTTTCTAGGGAAATATCTGATTTACCTTCCGATTCTAAATCTACAACTTGACCACCAACTAAACCCGCAGCCCCAAGCGCCTTACCCAAACGGGCAATCACCTGTAAAGATCGCTCTGATGGCACATTTTTAGGGGTTTGAGTGGCTACGAACTCAAAAGCCAAAGCTAATAAGCTATCCCCGGCTAAAATCGCAATATCCTCACCGTAGACTTTATGACTTGTAAACTTACCACGACGGTAATCGTCGTTATCCATTGCTGGTAAGTCATCATGAATCAAAGACATGGTGTGGATCATCTCCACCGCACAAGCTGTTGGCATAGTCATTTCCAGTGTACCGCCAATCATTTCACTGGTAGCAAGGCAGAGAATGGGACGTACACGCTTACCTCCGCCTAAGAGGGAGTAGCGCATGGCTTCATAAATCTTTTCTGGATAAACGACAGGAATAGCTTGGTCTAAGGCAGTATCACAAAGCCTTTGTCGTTCTTTAAGATAGGCAGCTAGGTTAAACCTAGCTTGTTCTGATTTCTTTTGAAAGTTATCCGTTGCTACCATACTGCAATTCCTAAAGTTTTCAGTTGATCTTGATCTGTGTGACAATTTTACGGTGTGGTGGAGCAGAAACACTCACTAGGGTTTCAATTTTGGATTTTGGATTTTAGATTTTGGTGTGATTCCATAGTTGAAACTAGGAACTTCGACCGAAAAATCTCAAATCGGCCCAGTTAGCTGGGAAATTATCACTCCTTAATTACTGGTTGCCCGCAAATAGCTAGATACTGTATTTTGCAACAACATAGCAACTGTCATCGGACCAATACCACCAGGAACAGGGGTAATATATTCTGCCACCATAGCCGTTGTGGAAAAGTCAATATCGCCAACCAGACGACTCTTACCACTGCTATCAGTAATGCGATTTATCCCCACATCTACCACAACAGCACCCAGTTTCACCATCTGGGCAGTGATTAATCCAGGAGTACCAGCTGCTGCAATCAGAATATCAGCATTTTGGGTGATGGTTTTTAGGTCTTGGGTTCGAGAATGGGCAATAGTAACTGTCGCATCAACCTCTAACAGCATCAATGCCATTGGCTTACCAACTAAAATACTACGTCCTACTACCACGGCCTGTTTTCCCACCAAGGGAATTTTATATTCTTCTAGCAGCCGCATCACTCCAGCAGGGGTGCAACTGCGTAAACCTGCTTCACCCCGCACCAGTCGTCCTAAATTAACCGGGTGAAGTCCATCAGCGTCTTTATCTGGTGCAATTCTATGTAAAAGGCTTATTGCATCTAAATGTTTAGGCAAGGGCAACTGTACCAGAATCCCATTTACCTGTTCATCCTGGTTAAGTTCAGCAATCACATCCTCTAGTTCAATTTGGCTAGTTTGCGTGGGAAAATGCTTACCAAAAGAGGTAATTCCCACTTTGGTGCAGGCTTTTTCTTTGTTGCTGATATAAGTTGCCGAAGCTGGGTTATCACCAACCATCAACACAGCTAAACCAGGAGGTCGTCCAATTTTCGGTTGTGATTCTCTAATGGTAGCAGCCAATTCCTTCTGGATTTTAGCAGCTAATGCTTTACCATCAAGGATTTTTGCAGTTTGTGTTTCCATTGTCATTAATTCAGAAGAATAAGTTTAGGAATCTTACTATACCTTGCGTGACGAGGTAGGAGTCATACACCACGCTATGCCTACAGCACACTACGTAAACACTATCAGAAGTATGGCTTACACCACGCTCCCCTATCAGGAGTTGAGAAATTCAGTAGTTCAGAATTTCCAAGTCAACGACTATTTTCTCAGATTAGCTGTGTCAACTGAAGGATAAAGAATAGATAGTATGAATACAAACTTGAAGAAACTGGTGACAAGGTAAGGATTAATGGGAAAATCTCTCATTCGCTGGCTTTTATGAAACAAGCACAACTTTCTTATTTAAGATTCTTTCACCAAGGATTGCTTCTTCTTCTGGTAATGGGATTTTGTAGTTGTGGTAATGGGAAACCTACAGAATTGAACTTAAATAATTTGAGGATTGGTGCTAATGTCACACCGATTCGAGAAATTAAACCACTACAGGATAATAAGACTATAGTTTACATCCAAGGGAAAGTAGAAAAACAAGCTCCTTTAATTAAGCAACGAGCATATAAAATTGCTGACTTAACGAGGAAAATTTGGGTTGTGACTAATCAAAGCAATCTGTAAGTATGACAAGATGCGGTATTCAAGGGCAGAATCAAATACAAAAGTATTCCCTTATCTGGACAGGAGTATGGTGAAGTTTACTGAGAAGAAGAATAATATTGAGAAGAAGAATAATATAATGTTTTGAACAATCAAATTGAGGAAGTAGCTATCGCCATTCTTTACCAAAATGCAACTGCGGGATAATTTTCCTCATATTGCCCATCCTGTTTGTTGGGGATTATTTGGTGGACGTTTAGAACCAGGAGAAACCCCAGAAACAAGACTTGTGAGGGATGTTATTGAAGAAATTAATTATGAACTACCATCTTTTAGCAAATTTGGAATGTATGCCGATGACAAAATTATTTGTCATGTTTCTCAAGCTCCATTATTAGTAGGATTAGATCAATTGGTTTTAAATGAAGGGTGGGATATGGGATTACTAACACCAGAAGATATTCTCCAAGGTAGTTGTTATTCAACAATAGCTGAAGAAGTAAGGCCTTTTACGAATTCGCCATGAACAGATTATGCTGGATTTTCTTCAGGAATTAAGCGAGTAGCATATTCAGTAGGGGGCGTCAGGACTATAAATTGGTTAGTATCAAAAGATTTTCAACATTTGATCTACCCTACAACAGACATTGAATGTGACACTTGCTTAACAAACAATTAGTACAGCACGGACTAAATCAAGAGACCATTCTAAATATCTCAATCAAATGAATCAATCAAGAACATTAAAACTCATGCAAACAATTAACAAATTACCAAGATGGTTAAGTATAGGCTTGGCTTTTCCTATTGCCATTCTTAACGGTTGGTTATTAATCCAAGTTATTCAATATTTTCAACCTTTAGTCAGTGTTATTTCTGTTGCCATTTTATTAGCTTTTGTCTTGGATTATCCTATCAAATTTTTTTATAAACGCGGAGTACCACGTAACTTAGCGATTGTGGGAGTTTTACTGATAGCAATAGTAATTTTGGGGGCTGTAGGCGTAATTTTAGTCCCCTTAATTTTTCAACAACTCAATGAATTAGTTAATATTCTCCCGGTTTGGATTGATTCGGGAACTAAACAATTACAAGTTTTTTTGAATTGGGCAGCTACACAACAAGATTTACCAGTTAATATCAGTGGTTTAGCTACACAGTTATTGGAAAGAATTTCTAGTCAATTTCAATCTTTTACGGGTAAGATTCTTGGTTTTGCATTTGATACTATTGGATTTTTAGTTAATTTACTATTAGCAGTAGTTTTAACTATTTATTTAATCTTAAATGGTGAAAAATTATGGAATGGGATTTATCAATGGTTTCCCTCCAATATTAGCACCAAAGTAAGAGAATTACTCAAAGAGGATTTTCAGAATTATTTTATCGGTCAAGCAACATTAGGAGCGATTTTAGCGGTGACAGTTACTTTGGCATTTGTAGCGTTAAGAATTCCTTTAGCTTTGCTGTTTGGAATAGGTATTGGTATTTTCTCTCTTTTCCCTTTTGGAACTGGAATAGGTATTGGTATTGTCAGTTTATTGGTAGCGTTAGAAAATTTTTGGGAAGGGGTAGAAGTTGCAGCGATAGCGGTAACAATTGACCAAATTAACTCTAATATTGTTGCACCAAGGATTTTAGGTAATTTGACTGGTTTAAATCCTGTTTGGGTGGTGATTTCTTTGTTAATTGGTGCGAAGTTAGGCGGGGTTTTGGGTTTGTTGGTGGCTATTCCTATCGCTAGTTTTATTAAAGATATTGCTGATAGTTCGCGGGCGGGTGAGTTGAGAAGGGTTGAGGAGGTAATTGAAACGCAGAGGTGTGAGGAGGTTAACGCAGAGGTTCGCTGAGGTTCATTGGAGGGATTTTGGTAAAATTTAGATGGGTAGATAGGAGGGGTAGATGGAAGGTAAAAGAGATTAGAATTTATATAGAAGGTGGTGGAGATTCTAAAAATACAAAAAAATTGATCAAGGAAGGATTTCTACGTTTTTTACAACCTGTTGCTGATATCGCAAGAAGTCAAAAAATTAAATGGGATATTATTATTTGTGGTACTTGTAATAATGCTTTTAGGGACTTTGAGAATGCTTGAAAATCTCATCCCGATGCTTTTAATCTGTTGTTAGTTGATGCAGAAGCACCTGTGAGAATCAATTCTCCTTGGGAGCATTTGAAAGCTAGGGATAATTGGGATAAACCAGCAGTAGTTGATGATCATAATTGCCATTTAATAGTACAAACAATGGAAGCTTGGTTTATTCCTGATATTGCAACTCTGAAAAAGTTTTATGGACAAGATTTTAAAGAAAATTAAATTCCCAAAGATGCTAATGTGGAGATTATTTCAAAAGATATTTTAGAACCTACTCTCAAAACTGCGACTGGTAGCACTACCAAGGGAGAATATCACAAAATCAAACACGCCTATAAGCTCTAAGGATAGTGGATTAAATAACCTGTAACTCTGGTTTAGGGGTGTAATTCCATT
>CAKZGI010000026.1 GCA_936914905.1 uncultured Trichormus sp.
GTAATTGGTAATTGGTAATTGGTAATTGGTAATTGGTAATTGGTAATTGGTAATTTAGATGCTTATTCCCTATTTCCTTTGATTGGTGATTGGTGATTGGTGATTTTGGTGACAGGTAATTGGTAATTGGTAATTTAGATGCTTATTCCCTATTTCCTTTCCCTCTTCCCTATTAACTGTCACCTTCCCCATCTTCTAGACAGTTGGCGTTAGTGATTGTAATCTTGATTCGGATTGCCAGTCTAATGGATTCCAAACCCGTTCTTCCAAAGCCATCTGCTCAATTAAACTGGCCAATCTCAGAGCTTTGAGGGCTTGTTCACCACCCACTGAAGGCTGATTGCCACCATGCACGCAGTTGACAAAATGCTCTAATTCTGCACTGAGAGGTTGAACGTTACTAGTATACACTTTCTCTATTAAACCATCTTGTCTGTAAAGGACTTGTCGATGGTCGTTGAGAGGGTTGGTATTAGTTTGGCGATGAATCAAAATTTCATTCTTGAGGAAATCGGCTTCCGTGAATGAGTTTTTGCAATGGGCAACAATGCGGCGGATTTTGCGGTGAGTAACTTTACTGGCGGTGATAGTAGTGACAATACCGTTGGCAAAGCCTAAAGTGGCAGTCACATAATCTAAATAACCAGAGTCTAGGGAACGAGTGCCGTTAGCTGTCAATTTCACCACGGGAGAACCAGCTAATTCTAAAAGTAGGTCAATGTCATGGATCATTAAATCCAACACTACGGAAACGTCATTAGCCCTAGCTGAATAAGGACTCATTCGATGAGCTTCTAAGGCTAGTAATTCTTCCGTTTTCAGGACTTGACTGAGTTCTTTAAATGCTGGATTGAAACGCTCAATGTGACCTACTTGCAAAATACATTGGGATTCGGCAGCAGCGTTGACGAGAGATTCTGCTTCAGAAATACTTGCAGCGATCGGTTTTTCAATCAAAACATGAATTCCCGCCAACAGGCAGTTAATGCCCACGGCATAATGTAAGCGG
Organism: uncultured Trichormus sp.; assembly: GCA_936914905.1. GTDB lineage: Bacteria > Cyanobacteriota > Cyanobacteriia > Cyanobacteriales > Nostocaceae > Trichormus_B. The sequence continues at coordinate 1,010 of CAKZGI010000026.1, forward strand.
GTTGGTACGGCAACACAAACTGCATCTACATGGGGTAGGAGGTCGCAGTAGTCTTCAAAAAAACGTACCTTGTATTTGCTTGCGGTTTCTAAGCCGCGCTCAACGTTAATGTCTGAAACACCTACTAATTCAACATCTTTCATTGAACTCAGTACGCGGGTGTGATGTTGTCCCATGTTACCGACCCCAATCACGCCTATGCGGATTGATCGTGGCTGGTTGCGCTGTGAATATAGGTTTGCTTCTGCCACTGACATGCTATTTTGCACTATTATTTTCTCCTCAACCACCAAATTTAGAGACGCTACGTTCGTTGGCCTTTATACTGAAGTGCCAGGTGTGATCCGTCTAAAACCATCCAGATGGTAACATAGTGGCTCTATTTATGAAGGATTTCAAAGTTTGTGTTCAGTTCCCACTATCTGGCTATGTTTTAGATAGATAGATAGTTATTAATTGCCGCATTTTTTGTAATTGACACAAAAGACAATGTGTTGTTTTGTTGACTTTACAAGTTCTGTTAAACCTAAGTGAAAGTCCTCAGGTTGCAGTTGAGCAGTTAATTGCCGAAATATCTACATTTTCCCACTGTTAAATTGAATACATTTAAATTCCAGTTAAATTATTAACTACAGTAATTTCCAGCAAGATTGTCTGTAAAAATGTTGCCATAGATACGGTAGATTATTGTTCTCATTTTAAATTTAATTTTCTGTTTGTTGCATTTTGTTGATTGTCTCACCTTTTGGGTGAAATTGGTGTTAGTGATTTTTCAGGGTGATTTTGAGTGATGAAAGCTGTAATTTTGTTGTCTGGGGGATTGGATTCTTCTACCGTTCTGTACCAAGCAAGAGCTGATGGTTGTGAGTGTTATGCTATTTCTTTTGACTATCAGCAGCAACACTGCCGAGAGTTGCAGTCAGCTGTCCTTGTGGGGAAATCTGTGGGGGTAGTTCAACATCAGGTAGTGAATTTTGATTTACGGCTATGGGGTGGTTCTGCGTTGACTGATGATGCGATCGCTATACCTCAAGCCCGTTCCCTAGATGAAATGTCACAGAATATTCCTGTCACTTATGTACCTGCCCGTAATACTATCTTTCTGAGCTTTGCTTTGGGCTATGCTGAGGCGATCGGCGCTGAAAGGGTTTATATAGGCGTTAATGCTTTAGATTACTCTGGTTATCCAGATTGTCGTCCCGATTATATCCAAGCAATGCAAGAAGTTTTCCGCTTGGGAACCAAACAAGGGCGTGAAGGACAACCAATTAACATTGTTGCACCATTAATTAATTTGAAGAAAACCGAAATTATCCAACTTGGTAATCAGTTGGGGGCTCCTTGGGAATTAACTTGGTCTTGTTATGCTGGTGGTGATAAAGCTTGTGGTGTGTGTGATTCTTGTCGGTTGCGGTTAGCGGCTTTTGCTGAGTTGGGATTAGAAGATCCTGTAGATTATGTGTAGCTCATTTTATAGCTTGTTTCTCCCAGATTCAAACATATGTCACCTAAAAATAATTGTAGAAATATCAGACCAATCAGCCGCAAAATGAAAACCTATAAAATCTTTTATACTCTCTTTTAAGTTTTTCCAGAACTGATTTTTCAATTAATTAGGAGAATCTCCCAATCTTGCCCAAAGCTATAAATTTGAATCTGTTGAAGTCAAACTATTAGCTTTTCGCCTAGATGGTGTATTTTTTCCAGATGAATATCATCCTAATTATCCCATTTATTTTGTTGAAGTACAATTTCAAAAAGATGATGATTTTCCTTGGCGATTTATCACAGGAATCCTCATTTATTTGAACCAGTATAAACCCTCACGTCCTTGTTATAGCATAGTCATCTGGGCAAAACATACCTTAGATGAATGTTTACCATTAGCTTATCAAGAATTACTGGTCAATCAAAATATTTACAGGATATAGTTGGATCAACTCAACCAAGAATCTAGCAACTCTCTGGGCTTAGGGATTATCAAATTTATTACAGTTTCAGAAGCAGAAGCAACTAAAAAATTATAGTCCTTAATTAACCAGGCGAAACAGGAAGTTACTGATGAACTGATTCAACAGAAACTCATTTAATTAATTAAAAAAGTGATCCTTTATAAATTTCCTCAAAAAAGCCGTCAGGAGTTAGGAAGAATGTTCAAATTAACTGAACGGATACAAACGAAATTCTATCAGGAAGCAAAAGTAGAAGGTGAAGAAGAAGGAAAGTTAAAAACTGTGCTTTTGTTATTAAAAATAGGATGAGATATTGAACAAATTGCCCAAGAGTTAGAAATAGATATTGACAGGATTCATCAACTTATAGCGAATCAGAATAATTAATTGTCTTGAGCCATCCCCTCCAAAACTGCGCTTCCAAATTCCATGGTTCCCGGCGATAGCTAAACAATTTAACCTGAACATTCATCTAGCAATCTTCTGATTTGAATTTGGTGCAAGCGTGGTCCGATAACTGATATTACAGTGAATTCAAGATTATCATAGTGGAATATTTCGCCTTTAGCGGGTATTTTTTGCCACTGGTAGAGTACAAATCCTCCTAATGTTTGATATTCTCGTGTCAGAGGTAAATTGAGATGTAAGACCTCGTTGAGTTCTTCCAGATTCACTTGTGCTTGTACTAAAAATGTTTGCTTATCTAACATTTGAATTAGTAAGTCATCACTAATTCCTGGTTCACCGGCATTACCGATAATTTCTGCAATTACATCTTGAATTGTAACTAATCCCACAGTACCACCAAATTCATTCACCACAATCACCATAGCTGGTTTTTCTAGCTGCATCATTGGCAAAAGTTCACTCAAAGGAGTTTGTTCTGGAACAAAGCGAGGAGAACGCATCCAAGGTTGAATTTGTGTTTCTAAATTCAGTTTTCCAGTAGCTAAAGGTCTTGCTAAATCTTGAAAATAAACAATACCGCAAATATTGTCTAAAGATTCACCAATAATGGGATAACGGGAATGGCCTGTTAAGATCATTTCTTGTAGTAAGGTGTGGAAACTAGCATCTTCTGGTAAAGCGATAATGCTAGTACGGGGAATCATGACATCTTCAGCGGTTATATCCCCAAATTCAAAAACATTATTGAGTAATTCTCGCTCTGATAACTCTAAACCGGTAGATTCTCGTTCTGTTGAGATGATTAATTGCAATTCTTCCGGAGTTACAGGAGGTCGCCAGCTCTGACCAGTGTATTCAATCCCAAATAATCTTAATAGGTAGCGTGTGGATTGGTTGAGAATCCAAATCACGGGACTGAAAAAACGAACAATAGCTTTGACAGAAGGACCCAAAAACCTTGCCAGTTTTTCTGAATACAACATAGCCACTGACTTAGGAAACAATTCTCCTAAAACAATTTGTAAATAAGCAATTAAAAAAAAGGTGATGGGAACTGAGAGAGAATGCGCCAGAACGTTACTTAAACTGACGGGTACAGGCCAGGATTTTAACCATGCTTCCATCAGCACAACAATTGTACTTTCTCCAATCCAACCTAGTGCCAAACTAGATAGGGTAATACCTAATTGAGCCGTAGATAGCAACCTGTCAATACTACGTTGTAACATCTCCACTGCGATCGCAGGTATATCACCAGCCTGAACCAGCTGATGAATCCGAGTGCGCCGCACCGTTACCATTGAAAATTCCGCCGTGACAAAAAAGGCATTAATTGCAATCAGCAATAGCACTGACAAAAATCGTAACCCCACATCTGTCCAAATTAACTGAGGAAAACCACTCACCGCTAACGCTCGTGTAAAACTTACGCAGATACTAAAACGCTAACAATAGCACTTCTATTTTTCCACAGGAATATCAGACACCTGTAATTTTAGTTTTTGAGCAGGATAATCTGTTAGCGCCAACGAGATGTTACCCACATCATCAAGTAAAGCAGTAGGAATGCTCACTGTACCCGTAAATATCGAACTCTTGCCAGGTAATTCTGCGGGTAAACCTTCCGTAATGGCGCTCAATGTTCTACCTTTATCATCTGTGACATCTAAAAAACTATATAAAAACCGCACAGAATCAGCGCCTTGGTTTTGCATTTTCACTTTTAGTAGTAAATCACCACCAGAGTAGCGAGCCGCTTGTACAGACAACGTTACCCCCTCACTCTCAGCCACAACAGGAAATCCAGGTTGCAGTTTTTCTTCCGTCACTTCTTGGGGCTTGTCCTCAGTTTTGGGCTTCTGGGTTTTTATTTCTTCATCTTCTTCCAGTTTTTTGGTCTTATTATCGTTTTTCTTATCATCCATCCGCGATTTGACAGTTTTCAGAATATCCTCTTCCTTTAATAAGGTGATTCCCCCTCCACCCTGTTGAAAGTTATTAGTCTTACTGCTAGCAAATTTACTTGCAGGACGACCATCTGGTGAGGTAACACCCTTGAGAGCAGAACTTCCCATCGAAAACCCCAAAAATGCGCTCATAGAACCTGCTCCCAACATTAGGGTCAATAAAATCAAGGTCAAAACTACAGTGGAATTTATTTTCATCGTTGACAAGCTATAACAAACTAACAATATTTTATTTACAACTATTAATAAAGCGAACGGAAGGAGGCAGTTGTTCAACCCTTCAACAAGCTCAGGGCATCCCTGGCTTACCAACTAGGTAGGAAACAGAAATTTTTGATTTTTACTTGATTTCTCCCCTATACCCCACACCCTAGAGTTTTCAGTCAGATTCTAGAACCTGATCAAATTTTTTTAATTTTGCCACGTTTGTAAAATCATGCTATTCTTATAGAGGTACATTTATCTAAAAGTCAAAAATCATTGACTCAAGCTCAAATAATAACAAAGAGTTAGTATTTAGGCTTAAGTAGACAAAACTAAAGTCTAGCACAACAAGCGCCTTTGGCCGATTGGGGAGGCAACGAACTCATAATTCGTCTTCAGGCTGGTTCGATTCCAGCAGGGCGCATTTTAGAATTATCTAGTTGTAATCATGCTTTCGTGTTGGGAGAGTAGTTACTTAACTACCTACTTTCTCTCAATACAAATCATTGTATCCGTAAAACAACTACTTAGGGGTAATTGGTTGGTTGAGATAAAGTTATTGCGTATTATTTTTTAATATAATTAAATTGACACTTTTGAACCATGAAAACGAAATCTCCAACAGACATCTCCAACACGTGTAGTATTCATAACTACAGGAACGCTAACAGGTGCGAGGACATCTTCGAAAGTTGGAGGTATGGGAATAGCAGGAAGCTTTGGTGCAGTGGGAATAGGTGCAACTTATATCACTGCGGCGGGTGCAGTTATAGGTCCTACTATATAGGGTGCGTTTACAGGAATAGCAACACGTGGACACAGCCGCTTTTAGCATAATGGTAATAGGTGCTATCGGTGGTTCTGGTTCTTCTAACATTGTTGGTGGAATAGGATTTGTAGCGTCTAAAATTCGTTTAGCTTATGGTATTGGTGCAGTACCAATGACGGGAATAGGTGCAGTTTTAGGACTTGGTGCTTATGGTATCTATCATCAAAGTGTTAGATGGTTCGGAATTCACAGAAACTCCCATGTAAGTTTTTGAACGAATATAAGCCAAAGTTTTATAAATGGATTATTACACCGCCGCATTAATAGAGTTATCTGGTGAGGATATTAATGAAAAATTTGCAGCTTTGGAAATTGAGGATGATTTAGAAACACTTAAAGCTAAACTAAATAGTAGCTCTCCCCAAGTTGAAACAAAAACCGTTTCTATCACCAACTAATTACCCCACAAGTGGCAATGTGTAAAAATCCTCAAAGGACATTTTGGGGCTGTGAATGCAGTGGCTATTAATCCTGATGGTGAAATTTTAACTAGTGGTAGCGATGACAGATAAGTCAATTTGTTGAACTTGAAAACTGGAAAATGTCTATATATTTTCTCTCGACAAGCTGAAGCAGTTTTCTCTGTGGGTATTAGTCCTGATGGAAAGGAGATCATTAGCGGTAGTGTAGATCGAAAAATCAGTAGTTAGCAATTAGATACAAAAAAATTTCACCGCATATTCTATTATTTAAATTCTCCCTACAGTCACAACGTTTTTGTCAATACAATTGCTTATAGTCCAGATGGTAAAATTATTGCTAGTGGGAAGTACAGATAAAACTATTAGAATTTGGGGACCATATACCGGACAATATAAACGCACCTTCAAAGCGCATAGTGATGCGGTGTTAGCAGCTGTTATCAGTCCCAATAGTACAACCTTAGTTAGTAGAACTGCTGATAAAACCATCAGAATTTGGGATTTATAAACTGGTCAGCAGCAGTTTATTCTCACTCAAGATTTAGGAGCGGTAAACACACTAGCTATTACTCCAAATAATCAGATTTTGATTATTTGGAGTAGGGACAATACTATTAAAATATGGAATTTACAAACTGGAGAATTAATCCGCACTTTAACAGGATATTTAACAGCAATTTTATCTGTTGCTATTCACCCAGATGGTAAAACTCTTGCTAGTAGCAGCAAAGACGAGATTATCAGACTTTGGAACTTACAAACCGGCGGAATTTTAGAAACTTTTTCTGGTTTGAGTCTTCTAGCTTTTAGTGCAGATGGTAAAACTTTGGTTAGTGGTGGTAAAAATGGGAGAATAAAAATTTGCTAACATCTATAAAACAGTAAATATTTAAATTTAACTGGAGAAAGGTGGGAAATATTAGGAGTTAGTAAAAATGCCTCAAGATTTTAAACTTGCCTATCGGCGATTAGCAAGATTGTATCATCCTGATATGAATAATTCGGAAAAATCTAAAGCTGTAATGCCAGATTAAAATCTGGCTTATCAGAATTTTCAGAAGTTTGTGAATGTTCAAAAATAAATCGGTACTTAATATATAATTTTGTGTAATTAGTCGCATAAAATTTCCTTAGATATTTATCTAAGAACACACCTCTTGCAAAACGGTAAAGAAAAATTACAGCCTTTTCCTGACTTCTGCAAAAAAACATTTTAATGTTGATATCCTAAATTTTTTAAGCATCTATATTGCATATTGCGAAAAAACGTTATAAATTGTTAATTTATAGGGGAATAATTTAATTAGCAGTTTCAAACAGTCAATCCTAGTCAATTAGGCATACTTAAACTGGTCTAGACCTCACACGAACCGGAAATAGCAATGGGGATACGTTTTGTTTAGTACAGGAAAGCCCCAAATTTTTTAGTGCGGCTATGCAGGATATAAAAATGTATCCTTCTTTAACTATTTTGAGGTTAATTTCTATGGTTAGCTGTGAATAAACAGAACACTGGAAGTCGGTAAAAAATAAATAATAGAAAGCCAATTAATTATCAATTAATTTGCTAATATGCAACCATTATAGTTGTTAGTGTTTGAGTATTGCTGTTGATGGCTTATATTTACTATTTTTAAGTTCAGCCCTGTAATACTGATAATAGCAAAGGCAAATAATAAGTAAAGGCCTATCTACCACCAAGTTACTATCTAAATGGAGTCATTCTGGCGATGCAACTAAATGAATTAAGCGCAACTGAAAATATAGAAAAAGAGGCATGGCAAGCACTAGAAAATTCCATCCTCTACTACAAAGGTCGTCCCATTGGGACTTTAGCAGCTTATGATCCATCTGTAGAGGCTTTGAATTATGACCAGTGTTTTATTAGAGATTTTATTTCTTCTGCACTGATTTTTCTCATTAAAGGGAGGACAGATATTGTTAGGAATTTCCTAGAAGAAACCTTAAAGTTACAGCCTAAAGAAAAGGCTTTGGATGCTTATAAACCTGGTAGAGGCCTAATTCCGGCCAGTTTTAAAGTGGTATATATAAATGGCGAAGAACATTTAGAAGCTGATTTTGGTGAACATGCGATCGCCAGAGTTACACCAGTTGATTCTTGTTTATGGTGGTTGATTTTATTACGTGCTTATGTAGTCGCTACAAATGATTATTCACTAGTATATCAGCCTGAATTCCAAACAGGAATTAGGTTAATTATGGATATCTGTTTGGCAAATCGTTTTGATATGTACCCGACGCTATTGGTTCCTGATGGCGCGTGTATGATAGATAGACGTATGGGGATTTATGGACATCCTCTAGAAATTCAAGTTTTATTTTTTGCTGCATTGCGTGTATCCAGAGAACTATTAATTCCTCAAGGAAATCAAGATATAGTTGAGGCAATTGATAACAGATTACCCCTATTATGTGGTCATATTCGTCAGTATTATTGGATAGATATTAATCGGTTGAATGCTATTTATCGCTTTAAAAGCGAAGAATACGGTAAAACCGCTGTCAATCTTTTCAATATTTATTCAGATTCTTTGCCTTATTATGAATTGGATAAATGGCTACCAAAAATAGGTGGTTATTTTGCTGGAAATGTCGGACCATCACAATTAGACACTCGTTTCTTCACTCTCGGAAACTTGATGGCAGTGATTTGTGATTTGTCTACTGAAGAACAGTCCCAAGCAATTATTAATCTCATCGAAAAACGATGGGAAGATTTAGTAGCAGATATGCCTATGAAAATCTGTTATCCTGCCTTACAAGGTGAAGAATATAGAGTTGTGACAGGATGTGATCCAAAAAACATACCTTGGTCATATCATAATGCTGGTAGCTGGCCTGTTTTAATGTGGATGTTAGCAGCAGCAGCAGTGAAAACCAAGAAACCACATTTGGCTGAAAAAGCTATTGAAATTGCTAAAGTCAGACTAAGTGAAGATGAATGGCCTGAATATTACGATGGTAAGAAAGGCAGATTAATTGGTAAACAAGCTAGAAAATATCAAACCTGGACAATTGCAGGGTATTTATTAGCACAAGAACTAATAGACAATCCTGATTATTTACCATTAATTAGTTTTGATAAATTACCGCTAGAAACAATTTCTAGAGCCTGTGAATTTGAAGTTAGTGGTTTAGATCCTTATATGAATCTGTAAACTACACGCTCTGACCTGACAGTTCTCTATGACCTTCTGTAAGCACGGGGGAGTTCCGCAACTTAGACTTTCGTCTGAGTTTTGGTTTTACCTCCCCTGCTACAGTGGAGACTGCCGAACCTTTATCTTTAATTCCAAAATAACAAATACAAGCTCTGCTAATTCCACCAGTACCATAGTGTTTCCCTGTTTTCGTGCCATTTATTTCAGTGATAAAATACAGGGACTAATTTTATTTTTATCTTTAAAAGAGTTATTTATTAGTAGCTCTTAAAAAATAATTTTATTTATACAAAAATATTTAATGGTATTCTAAATACTCTTTAATCTGTTTACTTCATGACTTATATTATTTGTGATCAATAATCATTTTTGAAATCTTAAATTACTGCCATAGCGTGTTACACTTGACAACACTAAATGCGAGAAAAATTCTACATAACCAAAGCAAACAAACACCAAGTAAAGGTAAGGTTTATAGTTTATCAACGACTTATTAATATTTCCTTAATATTTCCGTGTTAGCAGTGTGATTAATATGTTGAATATCCCCTTCCTTATTGCATATATTATATTATGACTAATCCCCGCCAACTTGCCTTTATTGCCCTCAAAGAAGTACATAAAGGGGCTTATGCTGATGTAGCTCTAGACCGTGTCCTACAAAAGTTTAAATTACCCGACAATGATCGTCGTTTAATCACAGAATTAGTCTATGGCAGTGTGAGAAGACAACGCACTCTAGATACTCTAATTGATAAATTAGCTACAAAGAAGGCACACCAACAACCACCAGAACTTCGTACTATTTTACATCTCGGTTTTTATCAATTGCGTTATCAAGAAAAAATCCCCATTTCTGCTGCTGTGAATACCACAGTTGAACTAGCAAAAGAAAATGGTTTTTCTGGTTTAACTGGTTTTGTGAATGGTTTGTTACGTCAATATCTACGTCTTATAGAAAATTCATCAGAACCATTAAAGTTACCAGAAAATCCGGTAGAAAGATTGGGAATTTCACACAGTTTTCCTGATTGGATAATTGAGGCGTGGTTAGAACAATTGGGTTTTGAAGAAACAGAAAGACTCTGTGCATGGATGAATCAAACCCCAACTATTGATTTACGGGTAAATATCCTTCGCAGTTCCCTAGAAGAAGTGGAATCAGCTTTTAAATCTGCTGGTGTTTTAGTTAGACCTATTCCCTATTTACCTCAAGGTTTAAGATTAATTAGTAGTACCGGGCCAATTCAAAATTTACCTGGTTTCCGAGAAGGTTGGTGGACTGTTCAAGATAGTAGCGCCCAATTAGTTAGTCATTTGCTTGACCCAAAACCGGGCAATGTGGTGATTGATGTTTGTGCGGCTCCAGGGGGAAAAACCACCCATATTGCTGAATTAATGGGAGATAAAGGCAAAATTTGGGCTTGTGATAAAACTGCTTCCCGGTTACGTAAACTCAAGGAAAATGCCCAACGTCTACATTTAGAATGTATCGAAATCTGTACAGGGGATAGCCGCAATTTGACCCAATTTAACAACATTGCTGATTGTGTACTATTAGATGCACCTTGTTCTGGTTTAGGAACTATGCATCGCCACGCTGATGCACGTTGGCGACAAACACCGTCTTCTGTTCAAGAACTTTCCCAACTACAGAAAGAACTGATATCACATACAGCTAATTTTATCAAGGCTGGAGGGGTTTTAGTTTATGCCACTTGTACACTGCATCCCATGGAGAATGAAGAGGTAATTTCTGAATTTTTAGCTGTAAATCCCCATTGGCAAATTGAATCTCCTGGCTCGGATTTAGTTGATATTGCTTCTCCAGAGTGGTTAAAAGTCTGGCCTCATCAACGGGATATGGATGGTTTTTTCATGGTGCGCTTAAGAAAAACCAAGGATTCCGAGTGAATACTGCTAAGGATTGTACCATTTGATGAAAGCCCGAATCTACTAGAGGAGGCGGTAATGGTTAATCATTCCCATGTAAAAAACTTAGTTAAGATTCTGATCGGAGCCGCTTGGATTGATGGTAGAATCCAGCCTGAAGAACGGCAATACTTGCGGGAAATAGCCCAGGCTAAAGGCTTGGCTAATGATCCAGAGATTAAGCCTTGGTTATATGAATTAGTACCAGTAAAGCCAAATCAATGTTATGAATGGGTGAAGGACTATTTAGGCGATCGCCCTAGCCTGGAAGATTACGAAAATTTAATAGAAGCTATCAGTGGCTTAATTTACAGTGATGGTGAAGTAGCAATTGAAGAAGCAAGATTGCTGACTACATTGGAGGAGTTGAGCAAATCTCATGAATCAATCCAACCCGGTCATTTAACCTTGCTTAAACAGATTCAAAAACTGTACCGTCGTTGGGTTGATGTGCAGAATTAGGGGACTGGGGACTGGGGGATGAGAGAGATGGCGAAGAATAATGTATTATCTCCTTCCTTCTTCCTTTTTCCTTCTTCCCCCTGAATTCCTATTAGTCTTTATCAACCTTGGGTACAAAGTCAGGGCGTTCTTTACTTTCCCAACCGGGTGGACGTTTTGAGTTGTACCAAGCTATTGAACCGATGGAGACAGCAGCAATAAAACCAACTACATACACCAATGTAAAAGCTAATGGAAAATGTGGGCTTGCGGCGACTGGCGCTGCTATTTCTAGTAAAAATTGCACGAGTATATTCTCCGACTTTATTTTACACTTCTTAACAAAGTATAAAACGAGCTTGTCACCTACATCTCTCATAGGTTGGAAATACTTGATCTTTGAGAGGGAAAAAGTAGTATGGCTAAAGTCATGCTATGTCTACAACTCCCGTAAGGGATACGCTTTCAGGAGAAATAAGTTATTTCCCGTACACCCTGACATCCCTACACCCAATTACTCTAATGAAGAAGATGAAGAAGAACCTGGTTTTAGTCGCTCGCGCCAAGAAGGTTGAGATGGGGAAGAATTGGCAGGACTATTACTTATACCAGATGAAGAACCTGAAGAGTTAGATTCTTGACCTTGGTTCCGCAGTCCAGAAGAAGAGCCACTACTTGGGCTTTCATCTCTGCGCTGTCTTTTGGGGGTTGTATCTTCTTCTTGTTGTTTGTATCGCCGTCTGCGTCTTGGGGTGTAATCTGATTGCTGCTCTACTTCACTATTAGTTTTTCTCTGTCTGCGTCTTCTTGATGAATAATCATTTCTGGTGTTATCTTCATCAGATTTTTCATCATTATCAGCAGAAATAGAATTATTAACAATTTTGTTTGGTTTGATAGGCTGGGCTTTAATTGTGCCTTTGCGATTTTCTAATTTAGGTCGTTCAGGAAACTTTTCTACTGGCATTCCCTCAATCGCTTTTTCCATAAATTTATGCCAGGTATAAGCGGCGCTACTACTGCTACCATAAGTCGGGCGATTGTTATCGTTACCTAGCCAAACTCCTGTTACTACTTGGGGAATATAGCCAATAAACCACAAGTCACGGGCTTCATCTGATGTCCCAGTTTTTCCTGCTACCTGTCTATCATTTAATTGGGCTGCACGACCAGTTCCGTTGTTGACTACGTTGCGTAGCATCCAGGTAATAATGGCTGTGCTATCAGCATCTAAAGCTCGCTTGGGTTGAAAATTAGCAGACCAGATTACTTTACCTTGACGGTTTAGGATACGACGAATACTGTGTACTTCTGTATGTAAGCCTTGTGTGGCAAATGAACCGTAAGCACTAGTTAACTCTAGGAGGTTGACTTCATTGGAGCCAAGAGCTAAAGAGTAGGTGGGCTTGAGTTCTGATTTAATCCCTAGATCTTTGGCTAATTTAATGGTTGGCTCATATCCGACATCTATTAATATTTGCACTGCAATTGTGTTAATAGAACGGGTGAGAGCATCTCTCATATTCATCCAACCGTAGAATTTTTCACTGTAGTTTTTTGGTTCATAACCATCTACTACTAATGGTGCATCTAGATAGCTGTCATAGGGACTCTTACCTGTTGCTATCGCTGTAGCATAGACAAATCCCTTAAATGTCGATCCTGGTTGGCGCTGTGCTTGAGTGACACGATTAAACTGATTTTTGCTAAAATCTTTACCACCTACCATTGCTTGGATTTCACCATGACGAGGATCGATGGATACTAAAGCTGCTTCTTTAAAATTTTCCCATCTGCCTTGATTTTTTAGAGTTTTAGCAATTGCTGCTTCTGCCGCCTTTTGCCAAGTTCGGTTTAAGCTGGTTTCTACAACTAACCCTCCTGCTGCTAACACATCAGGCGAAACATATTTTGGTAATTCTTGTTGAACGTAGCTAGTAAAGTAAGGGAACTCAACTTGAAAGCGTCTGGGTAAATTGCTTTTAACTCTGAGTGCTTCTTGGGATGCAACTTGCCTTTCTTCTGGCCTAATTACTCCGTCTTCTTGCATCCTCTGTAGCACCAGATTTCGCCTTTCTAGGGCTGCTTCTGGATTCTTGTCTGGGGCATAAACATTAGGTGCAGGAGCGAGTCCGGCGATGGTGGCCATTTCTGATAAGGTTAGTTGATCCACCGATTTACTAAAGTAAACCCAGGCCGCATCTCCTACACCATAAGCACCCGAACCCAGATAAACCAGATTGAGATAACGTTCTAAAATCTCATCTTTGGTGAGTTCTTGCTCCATTCTCTGCGCCAGACGAACTTCTTTGAGTTTGCGCCAGATTGTCCGTTCTTGGGTGAGGAAAAGGATTCGTGCTACCTGTTGGGTGATGGTACTACCACCTTCGACCACATTTTGTGATCGCAAATTATTTACAACTGCTCTGAGAATACCCTGAGTATCCACACCACTGTGTTGTAGAAATCTACGGTCTTCTGAAGCGATAAAAGCTTTTTGGAAGTCATCTGGAATTTGTTCTAGCTTTAGCTGTTCTCTCGTCACTTCTCCTTGCTGCTGGAGAACAGTACCATCACCGGCTTTAATAGTTAGTGTTTGCTCCCGCACAACTGCATTGAGTTCAGATTTATCTGGCAAAGAACTATCTATGCCACCAATACCATAACTAACAGCAATGATCCCACCACCTAAACCTAAGCCCGTCCAAAACCAAACTTGACGATAAAAAGGTTTATCGCTCCTACCAATTCTAGTAACCATCCCAGATGATAAACTCGACATCTGGCTCAGTAAATGCTTCGCCTTTACCAGCATTGTCGGTAGTCAGTTTTCATGTGTGCATTCCTCGTTTTTTTAATGATTCCCAAGAGGTAAGAGCAGTTTCTCCTCATCAGAGCTACTTAAGATTTATTAATTTTCCTCTCAACAAGTTATAGTCACCTAACTGCCTTGTAAGAATGCCAGGTTGGGGCAATAACTTCGTGCTAGTATAATAGCTCATAAATAATCAAGTTAATTCAGTACCAAACCTTGTTATTACCAACACTGTTAATTAAGGTGGGTTCTGCAAATTATTAGATAATTTTTGGGGCATCAAAACTATTGGAAACCACTACAAACGATGAAGCAGGATTGATCCCTATCGAGATAGAGAAAAGATTAGCCATAGCTGATGTGTCTAAAAAATCGGCGCGAAGTGTGATCGCTCTCGGCAGTAATATGGGTGATCCCCAAGTAATTTTAGTAGCGGCTCTAGAGACTTTAGCCCAAACTCCTGGTATTATTCTCGAAGCCAAATCCAGTTTGTATCAAACTAAAGCCATAGGTCCACCTCAGCCAGACTATTTAAATGGCTGTGCCATACTCCGAGTAGCAATGCTACCTCAAGCATTGTTAGCCACATTGTTAAGTATTGAAAATAAATTTGGGCGTGTGCGTTACGAACATTGGGGACCGCGAACCCTAGATTTGGATTTGTTGTTATATGATGACTTAATCTTGAATGAGCCAAATCTTCAAATCCCCCATCCCCAGATGCATAAACGAGCTTTTGTATTAGTCCCATTGGCTGAAATTGCCCCAACTTGGATAGAGCCAGTATCTGAGCAGACAATTCAGAATCTGCTGGCAGAGGTTGACCGTTCTGATGTACATTTAGTTAAGGTAAATAACTAGTACAGTACGGCGTAAATAAACCAACCATTCCAAATCTCTGAAAAGCTCAGTCCGTATACATTTTGAATTTTGTTCGCGTAGCTTCTCCGAAGTAGATATTTTGTTAGCGTAGCTCTTCTGAAAGAAGCATTTTGAATTCACGGCGGTACTACTCAATAATTTGCTAACTATAAATAACTAATGCTACGACTTGGCCATGGCATATATACCACTCAGAAAAGCGGTCGAGTTTCTGGGATTGCACCCAAATACTTTGAGGAGATATGCAGATGAGGGTAAAATCAAAAGCATCAAAAATCCAGCAGCCCAAAGGTTGTAATAATTGAATCTTACGTCAGAGGCGATTCAATTATTACCACCCACTATTTGTTAGTGCCGAGTCAGTTCCTCAAAGCATCGAGATGACCTGGATAGACAAATCGCCTATATGCAATCCCCCTACCCAGACGCAGAAATCATTAAAGACATAGGCTCAGGACTCAACTTTAAACGAAAAGGATTGCAATGCTTACTGGACAGGCTTCTGCGAGGAGATAAGTTCAAGCTTATTGTTGCCTGTCGTGAAAGACTCGCAAGATTTGGATTTGAACTCGTACACTACATTATTTAATAAAACGGTCGACAAATCGTGGTTCTCGAGAAAACTCTAGACTGCCCTCAATCAGAACTCGCACATGATTTACTCTCAATCCTTCACGTCTTTTCCTTACGAATGCACGGACTCAGAAAATACTCTAAAAAAATTAAAGAAGATTTATCTAAAACTGAGTCCTACCCCAAGGTAGAAGCTTAAATATTGGTTTGATGCTGCCAGATTTGCCTATAATGAGACAATTCGTTATTTGCAACAACCAGGAAGAAAAGTGAATTGGAAAGAGATAAAAACTGGTATTATTTAACACCTAGCTGACTGGGATTAATCAACGGCTGTTAGAATTTACCATCACTCAACGCAGAAAGACCCTGATTTCATAACACCACCCCGTATATATTCTGTGTATTTGCAGACAATAGAATTTTACTATGCCATTAGGTAGAGAATTACCACAGCTACTCAAGCAACGTTTGTTTCATAAAGGACGCAAGTTTGACTTTGAAGTTAATCGCTTGCGTTTACCTAATAAATCTGAAGGAGAATGGGAGTGTATTCGTCATCCTGGTGGCGCTCTGGCTATTCCCGTTACCTCTGAGGGTAAACTGATCCTTGTACGCCAATATCGTTTTGCAGTTCAGGGAAGATTATTAGAATTTCCAGCCGGAACTGTAGAACCCAATGAAGAACCGTTGGAAACGGTGAAAAGGGAAATTGAAGAAGAAACAGGCTACCGTGCTCATAAGTGGGATAAAGTGGGAGAGTTTTTCTTGGCTCCTGGCTATTCCGATGAAATTCTTTATGCTTTTTTGGCTAGAGATTTGGAAAAGCTGGAAACGCCTCCACAGCAGGAAGAAGATGAAGATATTGAAATAGTATTTTTCACTCCTGAAGAACTAGAAACAGCCATTCGTGACGGACAACCTGTAGATGGTAAAACTATAGCCAGCTTTTTTCTAGCCCGTTCATTTTTAGTGAAATATTAATATGTTGCTTGAATTGGCGATTGGTGATGCCTACGGTGCTGGTTTTGAATATGCCAATGAGATGATATTTGTCAATGATTTGAGTCGATACATTAAACATCCCCGTCATCGACTGATCCCAGGCAGTTATACTGATGATACGCAGATGAGCATCGCTATTGCTGAAACCATTGTTTCCCAAGCACCGTGGGCACCAGAAGTTTTAGCAGAGAATTTTTTTAACGCCTTTAAACGTGATCCCAGAGAAGGCTAGGCAAGTCGGTTTTACAATTTTTTAGTTAGCATCCAGTATGGTAAAAGTTTCTAGGCAAGATTTATTCTGGTAGTGATAAGAGTGCTACAGCGATGCGAGCAGCACCCATTGGCGTTTATTATACACCTGAAAAGGTAATTGATTTTGCAACTATTCAAGCAGCAATTACCGACAATACACCAGATGGGGTTAGTGCTGCTTTAGCTGCTGCACTGATGTCCTATTATTTTATTTCCCAGCTGGGAAACAAAAGCACATTAGGCAAGTTTATTGAAAGTTATGTGCTTGGCGGTTGCTCAGAACCTTGGCAGGGTAAAGTCAAAACGGGAGCAACGCGATTTTGTGAGGTGGGGCAAAAAGTGTGCTATCGCTAAACCCAAAACAGGCATCGATAAAAATCATTTACCGTACAATTAAAATATTGTATACATACAAGTTGTCAATTTAAGAATGAAAGGAAACAGTAAATTTTGGTTAAAAGAAAATGCGGAAATTATGTTACATCTTCGTTGTCAATGGATAGCTGGAAGTTGGCATAATTTCTGTAATTCCATTTTTACCTCTTTTATCCATCTTCAAACTGTCTAATATTTTAGACGTACAACTCCCATTTAACAGAACTTTCTGTGCTAATCAATACCTGCTTATTTGCTTACTGACGTAAGCGGCTTATTCCCACTAGCCACAAATTATTGAATGCAAGTCTTCTTAGGATATCTTGATAAGATACTTTGTCTTGCAATTTTATTTGTTTGATATGATTTATTTTACTTTAACTCCAGAAAAATATTTTAGCGATGTCTTTGGTTGGCGTAGCTAGAAGCACACTTTTTACCCCACCTCACAAGATCGTGTTGCTCCCCTCCATCACCTAAGCCAGTTAAGGTTCGTAGTAACCCTGCACTAAATGATACCAACCGGACTAGTACAGAAAATACCAGTATACTCAATGTCTATTCCTCTTTATTTTCATATGTATTTTGCTTGAGAACTTAAAATGGTAAATGGAAGTTTATGAGTAAACTGAAAGATAATTAATAGTTATAAGAAACTGATTTAGTTTTTACTAAAAATCTGGATTTTAGTGATATTTAAATACTCTAATCCTCGAATTTGTCAATATATTCTAGATATTATAGCCCTTAATACACCACTATAGGATTATTATTTGATTTTTGATAGCTTGCGTGGCGTAGCCATACAGAATTAGGTATTCTAGGGTGTGGGACAGACTATCTTTCCCTATACCCCACCCCACACCTTATTTTCGGTCAAAAAAGTAATTGGTGATTGTTGATAAGTAAGTGGGCGTTAAAAATTGTCATTATGACAAGGCAAGAGGTGAACCAGCGGGGTCTTGGGGAGGCACTGCGGTGGAAGGGTTTCCCGGCGTAAGGCAAGTGGCGTGGTTTCCCCCATGTAGGCGCTTCGCCTTCCCCCAGGCTGCGACTGGAGAACCCGAAGGGCAATAGGCACTCATGCAAGAGTGAAGAGGTTTTCAGGCCAATTTACATTTTTTTACATACTTTTGTTTTTTCACGTCTTTCTACTTACAATCCAGGTTTTAATTCTGGAAATCATTATTTAGAAAATTAGAAATCGAATGTCGTGCGGAGTACACCCACATACTGTGTATTGTTTTTACTATTGTTTTCTGGGTTAAGAATTAGCCAAAAACTAGGAGTCACTGAAATGTTATCGCTTACCCGCAAACGACAAAAAGCCTCGATGTGATATGCGTGATAGCTCTCTTTACGAACATCACTGCTGGTAACATGGGGTGGGATACCAAGGAGGATTCCTGATATTGTTGCTCGTCCGATTCAATTGTATGAGCAAATTCTACAACGAGGGTTAAGTTTTCAACATAACCAACCACCCCTAACTCATCAAGGTCATCGCGGACGGGTAAAACGACGGGTTGGTCATAACCTGCTGTTGCGGTTTCAAAATTCCCGTGCTGATGTTTTACCGTTTCTGACTGAACCTGATGTTCCCTTTACCAATAATCAAGCCGTTCGCATAGCGTCCCGAAGGGTACATGATTTACAGATGATGAAGTAAGTGTAAGCAGAAAATTTCTGGTGGGTTTCGCTCCTTGGCATCATGGTCGGTTTAACCGGAATTGGTAGGGCTTCTCTAATTACCCCCATGTTGATTTTTGTTTTCCAAGTGCCACCTTCTGTTGCTGTGAGTTCTGATGTTGTAGCAGCCACATTAATGAAGTTAGTTGGTAGCGTTAAACACTGGCAACAGCAAACATTAGACACAGAAATTATCAAATGGTTAGCAATGGGTAGTGTTTCTAGTTCACTAGTAGGGGTGCGAATCTTACACCTGACTCGACAGAGTTGTGAATATAATCTAGATAAAATTTTGCTGCGGTTATTAGGGATCATGATTTTGTTAGTCACATTGTTGGCACTTATACAATTATTATTCATAACTTTTTCCCCAACCTAAATTTACCTGAATTCCCAAAATTAGATATCACAACTAATAGGGGACGATTCCTCACTATAAATATAGGAGTAACTTTAGGCTGTTTTGTTCGTTTAACTAGTGTTTCTTCTGGTCGAATGTTTGCCTTAGTTTTGATTGGCTTTTTTCGCCTTGATACCCATAAATTAGTAGGTACAGATATTGCACAACCAGCAATATTATTACTGTTTACATCCCTTGGGGATTTTACTTTGGGTACAGTTGATTGGAGTTTAGTTTTACCGATATGGTCAGGCTCAGTTCCGGGATTTTTATTAGGTGCAGAAATTTGCCAGATTGCTCATCGACGTCCATTGCGGTTTATCGTTTATGCCATTTTGATGATGCTAAGTCGGAAGTTAGTAGCTCCTGTTTAACTGAAACTTCCAGAAACATAATCACGACTGCAGTAATTAAAAGTATGTGGTAAGAATTTCTTAGTAGGGGTAAATTCTGGAATTTGCCCAATACGATTTTCATTGTAGTGAAATAAAGCTGTGAAATCTGATAAACGAGAAACTTACTGGATGTTGTAAGAAATAAATACAACTGTTAATTCAGAACGCAAACATTCGATAGAGTTCTTCAATCTTCATGGTAGTGACCGGATCAAGCCCCGAACAGAGTTCATCCATGAGGAGAACTTGCAGTTTAACTGCTAAAGCACAGGCAATACACAATCTATTTTGTTGTCCATAAGATAGTTCTAAAGCAGATTGATAGAGTTTGTTTTTTACTTATTCCCAGACATCTGCTGATTTAAGTGCTAATTCAACAATCTGATCTAATTCTACTTTTGGATGCCATCCGATTAATTTCACACCATAGACAAAATTTTGATAAATGCTCATAGGAAAAAGATTTGATCTGGCATAAATCATACTAACTAATTTGACAACGCAGCCGATTTAAGTTGACATGACGACCGTAAATATTTTGCCCAAAAAGTTCTACTTTACCTTCAACTTTGACCTCTTCTTCTAATTCATTCATCCGATTGAGAGATTTCAGAAAAGTAGATTTGCCACAACCACTTAGACCCATAATAGCTGTGACTTTATTTTGGGGAATATCCATTGACACATCTCAGATGATTTTTTGGGTGTCGTAATAAAAACTAAAATTTTTAACTCTGATGGCCGGAATTATTTTACTCATGTTGACAAAACGTATACAACAACTATTGACTGGTGAAGATAGTAAGAAAAAAAATCGCTGCTACTCGCTTCCCACTCAAAGAATAAGGTCATAGTAATAGGGTAGAGGGATAATGCTTCTGCGTAAGGTGGAATTCCACACCCCTAATTTCATACTGGGAAGGGAGTAACGTTTAATTATGCTGCTGTGTTAAATGTGTGCCGAGCAGATGATATGGATAAACAGCAAATATCTGGTCATTAGATGACTAGAGTAATCTATGATATGATATGAATGGAATTTTATCTTCTCTAGAATTTTAATCACCACTTTTCACTATATTACTGTGTTTGGTGACATCAGAAATGAGACATTCAAGAAATTAAAAAATAAAGAGTTGATGAAGGTAAGAATTCAGGAGTCAGGAGTCAGGAGTCAGAATGTTTGAGAAATCGGTTAATTATCAAATAGGTTTTTTTGGCTTTAGCCTGACAAAGCTGACTGCTGATGGCTGAATACTTACTGATAAAGACAATTCAGAATCAGGAATAAATTTAATGGACGATGGCGATATTTATCAATTGGATGCGCGTTAAACCAGTTGTTATGCTAAATTCTCTAGACAATTTTGAACAGGAATGGTGGGTTGTTTATGCTAAGATATTTCAGTGTGATAGTTACTACTTTTATTTTCTGGCATCTGTGCAGTTTTGTCAAACTGGTAGAGGGTAAAAAGCTAGAACAAATGGATAAATTTCCTCCAGGTCCGTTGGAGATGACTACTCCTGATCCTTTGGTACGGGGTTCTGTAGAAAAACAGCTGTTAACCTTGGAAGAGTTGCAAAAGTTGGAAACTGTGCTAGATGAGTTAAATCAAGAAGCTACAACGACTCTACAAACAGGGGATAAGCTGACTGCTTTTGATATTTGGAATCGAGAATTATGACTGCGGCGTTTTTTAGGTTCATTGGCTGAGGTACAAGCATTATCAGGGGTGGGTGCGATTGTATGGAATGAAAATAAGCGTCAACAGGTAAAATATATTACTGAGAGATCGCTGGTAATTGAAAAACAGATGCTCTAGCAAAAAAGCACTGATTTAGAATTATGGCGATCACTTGGTGAAGCTTACCAAAATATTCGTGTTCCTAAATTGGCTGTGGAAGCTTATCAGCAGATCTCAACATTTTTCATACAGTAGAATAATAGTACTGCTCAGTTAGAAACTCTTAATAAAATTGGGGAATTACATTTAAGTTGGTTTGATTATTCCCAAGCTGCTACAACTTACCAAGAACTGTTAAATTTTGCTATTAGTCAAGGTGATAGACCGAATAAATTAGGATACTTGCAACAACTAGTTGACATTTTTAAAAAAGCAAAATAGCATCAACAAGCAATTAATGTAGTGAGTAAGTTAGCAGCAATTTACATCAGTGATGATAATCTTACCCAGATTCCAGCTTTAAAAATTGCGATCGCAGAAAATTACCAATCTTTAGCGCGGGAAAATCCCAACTTACTACAAGAAGCCTTTAACAAATATCAAGGGGCTTATGTTACAGCATGGCAATAACAAAAATATGTGACTGCTAGTTAAGCTTTGCAGAAATTAATCAAGCTTTAGCCTTCCCAAAACCAGATTTATGAAGCTTTGCAAACTAGTCAGATCTTGTTATAAACAGAAACACCAGCTACTAATTTTTACGGTTTGATGCAAGCTTATGATCAAATAGGAAAATTATATTTGGAAAAGAAAGAATATGGAAAAGTACTAACAGCTTTTCAAAGAGGATTAGCAATAGCCCAACAAGTCAAATATCAAGAAACATACTTTTCCCAGAGAATTGAAACATTATCAAAAGGTAACTTTTAAACAGCCAACATGATAAGATGAGAAGATAGAATTTGGGAGTAAATAATTAACCAATTCCTTAAATATTCTGACTCATGACTCCTAAATTATTTATTGCCTTTTTCCTATTCTTCTGAATCCATCATTAGATATACTCCTGATGATAATGAAAAACAGATTTTTTATAATCTTTACCTACAAGTATGAAATAGTAACTATACTCTAGTTCACTAGTCTTCTGTCGTGAGCTAGAGGAAAAAGATTCAAAAAGTTCCTAAGATTTTGAATAAGTACATAATTTTGAAACTTGGGAACAATTATAATGCCACTTTCTAAACTAGAAAACTACGATCCAAATTATCGAGAAACCTTTGGAGGAGACGATGTAAAAACCTTGCATCTCTATACCGAAGGAGGAGTAGAAGTTGGTGCAGTGGAAGATGTTTTAGTTGATGATAATGGGCGATTTAGATATTTAGTTATTGATACAAGTTTCGATACTTTTGGTAAAAGAATATTACTACCCATTGGACTAGCTCGGATTAATTATCCAGCTAAATGCGTCTATGTCGATGGACTTAGTAAGCAGCAAGTAGAACAGTTACCAGAGTATCAGGAACACATAATTGTGGATGAAGAATTTGAGGAGAAAGTACGCAATGTTTATCGCTCTCCCATCACTAGCATCAATTATGATCGGGAAAACTACACCTATGAACAAGAACCAAGTTTATATGGTTTGAATGAACAATATCATCAAACTCTCAGACTGTACGAAGAACGTTTAATAGCCGATAAACACCGAATTAAAACTGGAGAAGTCGCTGTCGGGAAACACATTGAAACTGAAACAGCAAGAGTTAGAGTACCTATTAAAAAAGAACGCATTGTAATTGATAGAGTTCAAGCTACAGCTACAAGTACAGTAGTAGATCCAAATGAAATCAAGTTCCAAGAAGGAGAAGTAGCTCGAATAGAAGTTTATCAAGAAACACCAGAAATTCATAAAGAAACATTTGTCCGGGAAGAAGTGCGAGTGAGAAAAATGGTAGATCGGGATATGGTGGAAGCACAAGATATCATTCGTAGGGAAGAGTTAGATATTAATACTTCCGGTGATTTCAATTTACGGGAACATGGTGTAGGCAGTGCTCAACCATCTTGAATTATGGTGAAATCAGTCCAAATTCTGAGAAATTAACCATGAATAAATTCAAAGTTCATTCAAGATTGAATTCATTCAGGAGAAGGAGGAAAAAAGCTTAATAAACTTCTAATGTAGAAATTAAGAAATGCTATGATAGTTTGAGGAGAAATATATGGTACTTTCCAAATTGGAAGATTTTGATCCTCAGTACCGCGATTCTTTTGAAGGTAATGAAATTAAAGGTTTAGGAGTCTATACAGAAGGCACTGACGAAAAAATTGGCACTGTTCATGATGTTTTAGTTGATGATCAAGGACATTTTCGTTATTTAGTACTTGACTTAGGTTTCTGGATTTTTGGTAAAAAAGTCTTGCTTCCCATTGGTCGTAGCCGGATTGATTATGCAAGTGATCGCGTTTATGCTATTGGTTTGACAAGAGAA
Organism: uncultured Trichormus sp.; assembly: GCA_936914905.1. Classification (GTDB taxonomy): domain Bacteria; phylum Cyanobacteriota; class Cyanobacteriia; order Cyanobacteriales; family Nostocaceae; genus Trichormus_B. The sequence goes on from CAKZGI010000026.1 coordinate 24,916, forward strand.
CAGGCGGAAAACTTACCAGAGTTTAACGAACGTTTAGCCACAGATTACGAATACGAAGAAGGAGTGCGCAGAGTATATCGCAATCCCCAATACCGGACTCCACCAGTAGAAGCATCAGCCCCTGTAGAATCGCCAACACCTGTAGACGCACCACCGATAGAAACCACGATCACTACTACCCCTGTAACTACTGTTGCACCTACTTACACCCGTGATACCTACCGCTACGAACAAGAACCGGATTTATTCGATTTAAATGAGCGAAATCATCAAAAATTGAAATTGTATGAAGAACGGCTGATTACCAATACACGCCGCCACAAAATGGGGGATGTTAGCTTCGGGAAGCGCGTAGAAACCGAAACAGCACGAGTAGCAGTACCTGTAGAAAGAGAACACATTGTTGTTGAACGCACCACACCTGAAGATGCTGGTAGAGTAGTTTCTCCTGCTGAAGCTAACTTCCGAGAAGGTGAAGTTGCACATATGGAAATCTATGAAGAAACGCCGGAAGTTCGCAAGGAAGCATTTGTTCGGGAAGAGGTAAGTGTTAAAAAAGTTGTGGAGCAAGATACAGTTGAAACACAAGCAACTGTGCGTCGGGAAGAGTTAGATGTGAAGGCTCCTAATTTACCAGTTGAAGAACGATAATCACATAAGTTAGGAGTTGAGAAGGCAGAGGTTTATTAATTTTGTTGGCGTAGCCTACCAGAAGCAATATTTTGAATTTTTCTCTCACTTATACCCAATACGGTTCAGTTAAGGAAAATTATCTGTTTAGGCAGGCAGAGGAGGCAGGGGGAGCATCCCAAATGTGTAAGTAGGAAGGCACAAGAAAACTGTAGACGCGCAGCAGCTTCTCGGATAGAAGTATGTAACGAAAAGTACAATTGACCAAAACCTCTTCCCTATTGCCTCTTGCCTTGTCATAACGACAATTTTTAACACCCACCTACTTATGCCTGAATATTTAACCTCAGAAACACCAGGGGAACAGCAATTAATCAACAATACCCCCATAGCAGAGGAAGAACAAATTATTCCTCTTTTAGAAGAAAGAATGTTTGTTGATAAACACAAACAGAAACTAGGAGAGGTAATTGTTCGTAAACAAATCGAAACTCAGATGATACAGGTCCCCATCCGCAGGGAAAAATTGATTGTTGAAAAAGTTAGCCCAGAACATCAACAATTAGCAGAAATTGATTTAGAGGAAGGTGTAATTGCAGACGGAATTGATAAATTAACTACATTAGAAATCCCGGAAGTTGCCTATTTTGACAGTGATTTAATAGTGAGTGGAGAGTTTAGTTCACCTAAAATTGCTAGTTTACTGTTAAATGCGATCGCACTAGAAAAAGATCACGGCTGTCAGGAGGTAAAACTGACAATTTTAGTAGAGAATAAATCCCAACAAAAAAAATATCAAGAATGGTTTAACCGCTGTTCTCAGAGTTAATTATCAGGTCTGTATCTCCCACCTTTTTAGGTAATTACGTCTGACTGCAATTGTCACACTCAATGTCTTTTGTAGGCTGTGTGAGATGTCGGAGTCTATATTTTCGGATATGCTTCAGGTAATTCCACGAGTTGATATCAAGATCAACAATGAAAAAGTTGATGACAACCATTTTCACGATCTCTTACCTGTAGATGAAGAACTGTAATTATCCTTTTCTAGCTAATCAAAATAACTAGCTGTTCACGAAGAACTTCACCCAAACTACTACCACATCTTTGATGTGTAAGGGATTGTCTGCTCAAATATTGGGAACTGCTGGTTTTTAATTACTGCTTTTGAAGTCCCATTCATTTGCTTCCACAACGGGATGGGTAAAAAAGAATTTGCGGTAAGTCCAATGGATGCCCAAAAAAATTAAACTGACTAAGGTGAGTAGGATCAGTCCAAAAACTGTACTGTAGGCGTGGGAATGCCACAAAAACTTCTTTAATTGGGATTTACCTAGTTTCCAGAGATAGACTACATTAATCGGCTGGGACTTATATATATTCATGTTCAAGAATGTTGGTGTGTTCTGCTGTGCGACCGCTGCTAACAGGAGCTTTGCGTCTTTGCTTGGCATCTATAGGACAATCACCATTTTAAAACTGCGGTAATCCGATCGATATTATGGAGTATGACATAGCTGGCTTTGATAAGCAAGAGAACAAATTGCTATCCAAACAGCAATTACCTGGAAGTTTAGCTATCACCTACGATATGTAAGTTTTACTGAATTGATTCAGAAAACTCCAGTGTTGTTGCGAAGAGCTTTTAGGCTTTCAGCTTGTTGTAATAGTCGTTCTGTAATCCGATCACACGCTAACTCACAAAACTCAAAAATCACTGGGTCAGCAATCTCGTAATAGGCGCTAGTCCCTTTAGGCTGACGAGACAAAATCCCCGCTTGAGTTAATACTTTCAAATGCTTAGATAGATTTGCTTGCCCCAAACCAGTGGCCTCTGCAATCTCCATCACATTCATCGAACCTGACTTCAGACAGGTCAAAATCTGTAGCCGACTCCCCTCTGATAGCACCTTGAAATAGTCAGCAACTGCCGCGAGAATAGCAGGATCAGTCTTGGATAGCTTCGTTTTTGGCATGGGGAAACTCAATCTTTAGAACAATTATTGTTTAATAACTAGTTGGTAGTATAACTAACTCTCAATTAACAACGGCGAACAAAACTTATTCCTTTTTGAAATTAATGTCAGATTTACGCCAGTTATGTAGAGTGCCATTAAGTATAAAAACAGCATAATCACTAATATCAACATTACCAGAACCAGAATTTACTGACAGTAACTTGCCAGGATATAAACTTGCTTCAAAAACAGTAAATTATGCAGGAATAGAACAAAGATGCTTAGTTGTGCAAAGTCAAGAGAGAAGAGAATCAGACCTGCGTGAGCTCTTGAAAGGGGATTTACTTTTCTTAAAGACCCATTATTTTTTGCAGATACTATTTTCGGCTTTTAGATAGATTTCTTAATTCATTAAGAAATTAGAGTTTTTCATAAATATTTATATTTCAAGCTAAAAGATATCCCCTACGCTATGTTTTTGATTTTCTTCTGTCAACTCCTTCTCTCTGGGTTCAGTTATCATAGTTAGAGTAGATCGAGACTATGAACTCTATAAATCCCAGACTAGATCCCCTTAAATTGACCCTTGAGAGTGGACACCCCAATCCTGAAGCAGCTCAAACAAGTTATAGATTTAATCAGTGTTTGAAGACAGAAATTAGGTGTATTTTGGTAATTTTTTCAGCCCTATTTAAAAAATCTGCGAAACTTGCAAATTTAGCTCATTAAATTGTGGAGATACACCTAAATGATCACCAGCAGAAATCCCCACTTTATGATAAATATGTCAATTAATTCCCACACTAAAACAGTTTTATTTTCTGGATCAATAATCCAATATTCAGGAATACCCAATCTTGATATTGTAAACGCCTGGCTATAAAATCCCTATCTCTTTGTAATTCACCAGGGCTAACCACTTCAACCACTAACAAAGGTGGTAACATGGATAATCTGATAGTATTACGTTTAGATAATTGTTGAATATGTTCTTCTCGAAGAATAGTTACATCAGGATAATGGTTTCTCGGTTCTCCTCTCACTTCCAACTCTAAACCATGTCTCCGTACTCTATCAATTCCTATTAATAATGCAAACATGAGTAAAATGCAATTGGCAACTTGTACATTAATCCATGATTCCGGTGGCATTTCTATTCACTCTCCATTAAATAATTCATATAATTTATCAGATCCATCATCATAAGCTAAATATTCCTCAAAACTTTGAAAACGTGGCTTAATGTCTAACATTATAATTCCTCCATTATCAGTATAATTCCTCCATTATCAGTTGTAAAAGTCATGAACGATAAATTCTGAACATGCAGGTAAAGCTCAAATTTGGGGATAGAGAAGATGCTATTAATCTAGATAATTAATAATCAATTATTTTGATTTACATTCCCATTTCGTAATAAAATGCCGATAACGAAACATTTCTTCTAACTGCACTCGTAAGAACCAACTTGTGACAAATTCCACCCCATCACCACCTGGGATGGAATAAGAAATATGATCAGTTAATTTAGTCTTTCCATTTTCATCTGCAAACTGATGACGATGTACCCAAGACTCAAAAGGCCCAGATATTTGTTCATCAGTAAACAGACGATATTTTTTATAATCAGTATGACGTACTAACCAAGTCAAAGGTAATAGTCTAAGGAACAACCTAAACTTAGTTATTGCACCTTCATCAAGTCCCCCTTCCCAAGGGAGAACTTATACAGGTTGCCAAGCTGGGGTAAGTAGTTGTAGAATATCATGTCTTTCATGGAATTTCCAAACTACTTCAACAGGTACATTAATAATGGAAGAATGAGTAAAATGCAGCATGAAAAAAACCTAAACTGTAACCTTCATATTCACTATCTATTTCAAGATGTAGCGTATATTCATCAATCCTGATATACAAAATATTAGGACGACAGCAAACTTGACAATCTTCTATAGCAATCCTAAATGAATCATGAGAAAATACTGTTACTCCATTTGTAACTTATAAAACTAGAATTTAAAACTATGAATTACCCTTAATATACCACTTAAACCACAAAACATAAATTTACTTAGTATTTAAGTTATCTTAAATCGACTAAGTATTTTCTCACCGGAGTGATTATTGCTATATATAATTTTCTATATATAATTTTGCTGTATTCCTACACTAAAATCAATAAAAGTCAAATTTTATTCACCAAAGTAAGCACAATAAAACTCAGATGTATTTTGCATTCTTTAACTCTGGGAACTTATTTATTATTTCACTTCTGAAGCAGACCGAAAATGACTCATTGCTTCAGCCAAATGCTTTATTAGTGTAGACTGAGGTAAGGGACCTTGCAAGTGATTCCAAGGTAAAATTTGGTCAGTTGACCAATTACTATAAACGTAATAATCTAAGTCGGGAATTTTTCCCTTTAATTCCTTGAAGGCGCGTTTGTAACTGCCCAATGAGTCACCAAAATCACGAGTTAGTTCTAACAGATAGGAAAGCCTGCGATCACCTCTCGATAACAAAGCCTGTATAATAGACCAATTATAACTTTCAGGACGAAAATCTATACTTTGGGGTTTTAGCTGTTTCTGTAAAAACTGTAACCGCTTCTCAGATTGTTTATTCACCCCAAACCACTGAAACGGTGTGTGGGACTTTGGAACAAAAGTGCTGCATCCTAGAGTTAACCGCAAACCAGGAGCAGCTTTTCTAACAGCCTTCATCACTGCTACCGTTGCATCTAAATCTTCCGATTCTTCTCCAGGAATACCCACCATTCCGTATAGTTTCAAACTCGATAAACCACCAGCTTTCGCGTTCACTGCAGCTTGGATAATTTCATCGTTATATAACTTTTTATTGATGATTTGGCGTAATTTGTCTGAACCACTTTCTATGGCAATGGAAAGCGATCGCGTGTCCCGTTTTGCTAAAGTTGCAGCTAACTTTTCCGTTACCGTATTCGTTCTAACAGAAGCAAGACTCAACCGCACATCATCATATTTTGGTTGACTAATATAATCTAATAACTCTGAAAATTCCGGATGTTGAGTTACCGAAGCACCCAATAAACCCAGACGGTTAGTAACCTTTAAACCTTGTTCAATAGCGGGAATTAAAGAGTTTTCGAAACTTGCAGTTCTAAACGGTAAAGTTAAATAACTTGCTAAACAGAAGCGGCACATTTCAGGACAACTCCGCACTACTTCCACCATAAAAATATTTTCCCAGGCGGCTTTTTCTGTCACTGCAGTCGAAACAGAAAGAGTGTTTCCCCGGTAAGTTTGCTTTTGAATAACTGTGGGAAATTCCGAATAAATTGGATTAATTGCTAATATTTCACCATCCGGACTAGAATATTTAATTCTATATAAACTCGGAATATAAATGCCTGGGACGTATGCTAACTTTTTTAATTGAGCTTCTTTATCAGCATTTCTAACTTCTTTATAGGCATCAATAAAGTCACCCAGCAGATTTTCTCCATCACCCAATAAAATCACATCAAAAAAATCAGCAAAAGGTTCAGGATTAGCAGTGAGAACAGGACCACCACCAAAAACTAGAGGATGATTTGCAGTACGAGAAATTGCACGAAGAGGAATTTGTAAATATTCCAAAAGATTGAAAATATTCACATAATCTAATTCCCAAGACATAGAAAAACCAAGTATTTCCGGTTGTCTAGGAAGTTGTTCATGAATATCAGTAAATAAGCGACTCACCTGCAAATCATCACGCATTGCCAAAGTCGCCCATACCACCTGATAGCCAAGACTGGTTATTCCCACCGTGTACTCATTGGGGAAAGCAAAAATCACAGGAATAGCATCAGTTTGGGGAGTAGCGGGTGTAAATAAAAGGCGTTCAGAATTAAATACAGATGATGTCACAGGTTTATCTAATGCGTTATCTATATTTCATCCTAAACCAGATAATCATAAAATTGTGGTAAGGATTAAGAATAGCTCTTTACCCGTACACAGCCAATTTACTTAGGATAGTGGATTAAATAACCTGTAACTCTGGTTTAGGGGTGTAATTCCATTGGG
>CAKZGI010000027.1 GCA_936914905.1 uncultured Trichormus sp.
ATTGCATAGTCTTGTATTTTCATAAGTGATTGAAAAATTCTAATTAAACTTAAACGTTGTTGTCTAACTAGCTTTTTTTACATAATAAGAAAGCTGGAACTTTGACGTGCATAATTTATATTTTCATGGCTAGTGGATTTTTAACAAAAAAAGCTCTGAATTGCCTATGAATGTAGTTTATTTATGCTACTTATTGAAGTGGTTGAAGTGCGGAATGTGGGATGAAGGTTGTCCAGCTAAGAGTCTGAGTAAAAATTGTGATCCACCACCACCTGTTTGTACTGGTGGGTGCCATAAAAAACAAACAGATGAGATATTTGAGTATGAGAACATAAATCAGGAAAACTTTTATTCCAATATTGATGAAATGAACTGGATTGATGAAGAAATACCAGAATTTGATATCAATGAGCCAGAATGGTATGAAGTACAAGACGAGTTATTTCTTGAAATTTAGAAACTCTTCTTGGCTGCTGAACAAGAAACAAGAAATGATGGAATCGAGATTAATGAAGATTCTGAATCACCTACCTCTGTACCCGAGTCTACATCAACATTAGGACTGTTGTTACTCGGTGCATGGGTCTTTATCAAATCCTTGATTGACATTAGCTCGAGTTCATTTGTGGCAGATAGCAAATTATGGAGTTCTTGAACGTCCTTTTTTTGGATCGGGGAGCAATGGTTACGGTGTTGCTTATGCCCATATTTACTGTCGTGTGACATCAGGTAAGCTAACTCGCTTAGGTGATTTGAACTTTGACTATTTGGACAAAAAAGGGCAGATGCAAACGTTGCCACTACCCACAACAAAAGCACATAATTTAATTTTAGATACATCCTTATCTGTAGGTTTACTTGGTTTAGCTGCCTATTTAGGGCTATTAGGATGGTGTTTTGGCAGGTAATTAAATCACCATACCCGGGAATAGAAGCATTAGTCATAGCCTATTTGGCTTTTAGTTGTACTTCGTTTGAGTGCGCCCAGTTTACCCATTTGGCATGGTGGGCGCTTAGTTATAAGCAGAGTGCTGAGTAATGAGCGCTGAGTTCTGAGTTCTGAGTAGGAATTTTCTCACCCTGCTATCTCCCTGTCACCTGTCACCTGTCACCTCCTATAGTCTTCATCTTTTGCAACTCTTTCCAGTGTTGTTGTAACTCTTGCCAATTAGGAGTAAGTTCACCATAACGCCAACTCACATAAGCTTGACAAATTTAGTCAATGATTTGAGCTGTTTATCTGGGATGTTGGTTGTATAACACTTGGGCGTATTCCAGAGGTGTTTGAGAGGGATGTTTACCTAAACCTTTTGCGGCTGTCCATTGCAGAATTTTTTGATACAAACTTTCCACTGGTGTAATTTCTTCAAACACCTACTTTTGACGCGTTTTTGCCACTATACCCAACCCAACAAACCTAAGAAAGCTGTAGTTGTTCCTACTATTAAACCAGTTAAAACACTTAACCAACCTTGAGAGAATAAAGCTATAAACCAAGTGATCGCTCTAAACAACCAGCTAAATAATGTCCCAAATACACCATTAAGCAAACCTGTCACTGGGGAAGGTAGCCAACCAGCCACCCAGTTCCAAAACTGGCGCAATACACTAAAAGTCCAGTCTTCTTCAATAGAAGCAGGAATTAAGGCATGACCAGGAATAGGATCAAACGCGAACCAGCCATATTTAGGGAAATACACCTCGGTCATGGAGTAAGCGTCGGTGTTACGGACAATATACATTCCTGTAAACGGATTAAACTCTCCGGGTGCAAACCCAGCTACCAACCGTGCCGGAATACCAATAGAACGCAGCATAACAGTTAGCACAACAGTTAGCACAGTAGAAAAATGGTCTGGATAGCCACCTTGATGTTTAAACAAGAAGGCTTCTACCAAATCTTCTTTTGCATCCAAAATAAGGTAATCCCAAAGGATTTTCAGGGATAGAATATTTTTGCTTGAGATACTGAGCTAAGTAAAGTGCTTTTTTGTAAGCTGAATCCAGGGTTTTAGTATCTTGAGTGCGAGAAACGCGTTCATGATTATATCCTGCCAGAATTTCCTCGGTTTTTTGCCGGACTTTATCAGCAATTTCTGGTGGAATTTGCAAATAATAATTTTTAATATCTGGTGGGTATTTATTTCCCGCCTTACCCAACAAAGTGCGATCGCGGGTTGGAACTTCCGAAACTACCGTATAAGTCGTCCCTTCCGATAATTACACAGGCGATCGTAAACCCCCTTCCTGATCAACCGCAATCACTGGACCCGGAAAATAGATTTCCTTCGGATAAGACAAAGCAGGAATCAAATTAGGCAAATCTGATACCAAATTATAAGTTTGTACTACTTCCTTCGTAGGATTTGTAATTAGTGGCAGATCAAGAGAAATTCTGTAAGACCAAGAAGAAGGCCTCAAAGTAATAACATCATCATTTCGAGAAATTTTCCATCCCTTACCTGTATAACGGTCAAAAGCCAAAACACGCCAAAAACCTTCTGCTTGGGATCTAATCCGCATCACCACCTTGGGTTTCATTTCCCCCCGCAGATTTTGGTTCATATCACTATTAAAACCGTAATAAAAATTATTATCTACTTTTCCTGGTTCACCACTTCTTCCCTGTCCAGTACCATTCCCATCATCTTCACCATTACCTTGACGGACATAACCAGGATTATTAATATTACGACCTGTAAAATCACCCTTGACATCAATTGACATCAATCGGCGCACTCACAGGAAAATAACGTAATTTATAACCAGGAAAAGGGGGAAAAACAGCGAAAATTCCTAGCCCTAGCCCCGAAATTAGTAAAAAATTGACAATTAAAAGTTTAAAATTGGCACTCGTAAAATTCTTTTTGCCCAACCCTTCTCTTGTTAATGGACTCAAACCCAACTGTGACCGATAATCTAAAACCAAAGTTGGTAGAGCCACACCCAAAAATAACAGCAACACAGGAGCAAAACCCATAGTTTGACTCACAGTTGCAGCCACACCCAACAAGATTAACCCAATCACAATCGAATAACCCAAATCCTTGCGTCGGGGAGTATCATAGCTGTGCAGCACCTGAAGCTCAATCAGTAATTGAGCCAAATTGATCCTTGTATCATTCCAGTCGCCCAAAAACCTACCAAAAAAAGCCCCCAAAGCGACCAACATTTCAATAGCAATGCAGAACTTAACCGGAATATTAGCATTGCGGCGACGGTAGTAACTCCAAATTGCACCAACTATACTCAAAGGAACAGCCCAAAGACTAAAATTAGTCTCAGATGCAATATCCGTCGCCACAGTTCCTAACACCACGAGCCCTAGCACCAGCACCCGCAAGGAAATAGAATCTTCCACTTCTGCTGAAGACGACCTTTGTTTATTTTGTCCCCAGTAATCACCTGCGGGTACACGCCAAAACCGATTTATCCTGGAAAAATTTAACATTTTCAAGTAAGTAGAACTATGATATAGACGCTAAGGACACAATGCTAGGAATCAAAGCTAATAACCTTGTCTTCAACCTTAGGCTTACTCTATCCTAGCCTTAGACTCCCTCTAGGTATCTAAGGGAATCTACGCTGTTTTAGGAAGTGTCCTGCTCATAGCTACCTACTATAGATGACCTAATTAGTGTTTCTTGCAAAGAGGAGTAAACTTGAAAACCAGGATTATCATCTTGTTTTATTGGCGTTTATCAACTGAGAGTGCTGGCAGCAGTAACTAGGATTACATCATGAGATTAATCGCCAAGAACAGAGGTTGTTCTTCTATTTCTGGACATTCAACTTCCAGAGTATAGGTTTTATTGGCGCGTTCACAGAATAATTCCACACTAGGATTGGCTAAATTCGCAGATTCTGCCACTACCTCCCCTGTCCCAGGAGCATTACCTCCAGCACTAGTGCTGCCAATCACTTGGGTACTATTTCCGTGCAGTTTCAAAATGCCTGAAGTGGGTAACTCACCATGAACACATAACTTCGTTTTCTGACCCAAAGCTTGTAATTCTACTCGAATACTCAGAGTTCCAGCATTAGTTTGCCATTGTTTCTCAATCACCGGATTAGTGAAAGAAATTGGCAACGTCAGATTTTCCAGCAGTTGTTTAGCTGCTATTAATGACAACGCCATTTGTTGACGTGGTTGTAAATCTGAATAATCACTCTGAATATTGGGTATAGTCTCCAGCGCATCGACAGAGCGATAGGAAGTTCTGAGTACCAATCCAGCTAAATCATTAATTAACTGGTAATCTTCCGGAAAAAGGCTTTCTACTGCCTGAACCAGCTTAGGTCCTAAAGGCAGAGAAGATGTCAGTAATAACTGACACTTTTCCATTAATTGTTGAAAAATTTTATCTGGTAAAGAAACTGGCAGATTGAGCTTTGATTGCTGTGCCAACCACCCCCAGGCAGGAACTAAGGCAATCGACGGCTCTTCCACAAATTCTGGATAATCTATTAACTGGCTTTCCCAAGGGAATAAAGGTGGGTGGTTTTGGATTTCGACTTGTAACCGACGCTTGAGGACGGCTTGAAAACGTTCTTGCACAGTAGGAATTTCTCCTAGTTGAAAGGTTAGGGGTTGTCCTCCCAACTCTGCCTTACCACTTAATAATGTAGCGGCTTCCTTGAGAGGGTCTTCTACCCCATCAATTTTCTCATACTCTACCGAGGGATGCTCGCCGGTTTGACATTATTTGTCAAGCTCCTACGAGTTACTGGTATTGTAAGGGTTGTGAGTCACTATTCATGGGTAGATGCACCAGATCCGGACACAAATGAGTTACGAATTTCCCAAGCTTGTTCCAAAATCTTAAACCACCGTTTTTGCAGTTGTGCCATTGATAAGCCTAAAGTTTTGGCAATAGCTTCGTCAGACTGTCCTTGTTGCTTCAAATCTAACAAAGACCGCTGTTTATCGTCCAACTTTCCTGTGTAGACTTGCCATTGGTGGGGAGTTAATCCTAAATTAGTGGGTAAAGAAACTTCCAACCATTCATGAACTAATTCCCAACGATGCAAAAGTGCAAACCGAATTAAATGATACTTAAAACGCTGTTGTAAGTAATCTCGTTGACGCGGAGTTAAACCCAAAACTGACTCAATCTCTTGTGCTGATAAATCCTGGAGACGGAGAGAGAAATAATCAGCACAGTCCGATTGTTGTCTTTGTTCGAGATAATTCATTAATTCGGTAACTACAACAGAACGCAAAGTATCTTCTTCCGGTTCAGCTTCTGCTTGCATAGCCATAGCAGAACGCAATTGTTGCACAGCTGGTTCTTCCCAAAAACTGTCAGTTTCATTGCCACTGCCTTCGGCCGCTTGCTCTATATCCACACTAGTTTCCGGCGGCTGTTGTTGCGAAAAAGTTTGCGCTCGCAGAATGATTAGCTGTTGCTGACGGCCGGGTAAGGGAATACGACGTTTGCCATAGCGTTCTGTAAATGCCATGTACTCGGCTAATTCTAGTAGGGTTTGGGGGCGATAGGTAGGTTCTTGTTGGTTCTCCCTACGAAAAGCATTTAGTGCCTCCAGATAAAAATTCTGAAGAAAATCTTCTATGATAGTCAGCCGCCCTTGATAGCTCAATTGCTTCTGAGGAGGATTAATGTAACGATAAATTATGGCACTTAATGTACTGTGTAGTTCCACCCTGCTACGATTCGACCCCAGCTGATAATACCGAAGGCATTGTTGTAGCCGATGTCGAGCTAGGGTCATGGCGGAGCTTTCTATGTCACCAGAAGCTTGAATGCGTTTACTTTCATTGCAAATCCGCAGGACTTCACCCGTAATTCGCAATGCCACGTCGCGGCAATTCTTCTGAGTAGCCTTGGTTGACTGCTGTAGTTCTTTCAATAGAAATTGAAATATAACCTCCACGCCGATAGATTTGTCTCCCTGAGTAGTTGCAGTTGCGGCTGAATTCATAGTCAGAATTTGAAAAAGACCCTAACATACTTAAACACAACCTGTAGGGCTGTGGGTGTTAGCTTAATAGATTTTGCATATCAGCTAATCAGTTATCAGTTATTATGTTCCCCCTGCTCCCTGTTCCCTGATTTAATATTTTGGACATCAATCAGAAACCATTTACAAGTCATGACTGATCTAGAAGCACAAATTCAATTGTTGATTGACAATGCACCTCATGATGGTAAGACACCAGAACTTGTGGCTACAATTGCTCCGGCTCTGAGAGTGATCGCTCAAAAGTTACGCCACTCTCAATACTATATTCTCCAAAATTTGCAGGAAAGGTGGATTTTAACTACATTAAGCAACAAGGAAAATCCAAAATTGGAGAAGCACGTAGTTTACGCCTTTCCTAGATTACAGGATATTTCCCTCTCTTCATCTGCTGGGCTTAACCCTCAAGTAGCAGGTAAAGCCATTCCTGTAATTAATATTTTGTTTCAACTGGTAGCATTAGAACCAGTAGATAGTATAGTTTTTTTTGAGACTCCTGGCAGGACCAGTAACCCTATTGAAGTGCAGCGAACTGAGTTGAAAAACCTGATTCAGCAGTGCCTGCAACCGCAAAAACCCAATCAACAAGTGCCTCCCAATATCGCTTGAACCAATTTTAGATTTTAGATTTTGGATTTGGAATTGAACTTAAAATCTAAAATCTAAAATCCAAAATTCCCTAATAAAGCCGACTCAGTACATAATCAGTCATGTTAATTAGTGCTTGCCGTGGTTCTGAGGGTTCTAGGGTGGCAATATGTTCAGCAGATGCTTTAGCATGGTGAGCAGCTAATTCTCTGGCCTTCTGTATGCCTTGACTATCTAAGATCAGCCCTATTGCTTGCTCTAAGTCCCCTTCTTGGGCAAACTCTCTTTCAATCAGAACTTCTAGGTAAGGTTGTTCTTCCAAGGCAAATAGCACTGGTGCAGTTAGATTACCGCTTTTAAGATCCGATCCGGCTGGCTTACCCAATGTATCTGTCGAACCAGTGAAATCTAGAATATCATCTACTATTTGGAATGCCAGACCAAGATGCTTACCATAGTTATACAAATTTTCAGCACTCTTTTGTGAAACTTCACTGAGTAAGCCAGCAGCTTTAGAACTGTTAGCAATTAGTGAGGCTGTTTTGTAATAGCTCTTCTTGAGGTAGGTTTCTGTAGAAAGATTTGTATCAAAACGATTCAAACCCTGTTGAATCTCCCCTGCGGCTAAATCCATGATCACTTCTGAAAGCAGTTTGACCACATCCAAATTGTCCAGATTAGCTAAATACCAGGAAGATTGAGCAAAAAGGAAATCTCCTGCTAATACAGCAATCCGATTTCCAAACAAACTATGAACTGTCGGCACACCACGCCGTACATTAGATTCATCGACTACATCATCATGTACCAAACTGGCTGTGTGAATCATCTCCGTAATCTCCGCCAAGCGTCGATGACGGGGTGTAATGTCTTGTTCTAGCATGGTTGCCCGCGATATCAGTAGCACTATTGCTGGCCTGATACGCTTGCCCCCAGCTCCGAATAAATGCTCGGCAGCTGCATAGAGGATGGGGTGGCGATTTCCAACTAGCTGTGTGAGGTTATCTGCTAGTATTTGCAGGTCTGCTTCCACAGGGGTAAACAGAGAGGTGGCTGGGGTCATGGATGGGCGGACTCTGACTTAGGTTACGAAAGTTTACATATCCTTTACTCATTTTAAGATAAACCATAGCCAGCGCAAAGTTTTCATATGGAACTCCCATGTCCCACTTTTCAGATTAGTACAAATAACTTCCCTTGTCGTCTGGGTCAAAGCGAAGGTTAATTAACAGTAGGCGAAAAGTTAACAATTACTACCTAAGTAGGTAGACGTAAGTAATGATAGCTATATTAAGAAGGGTAAGGGGAAAAGGGAAAACCTTTACGTTTGAAGCATTCTCCTTATCCCCTACAAAATTTTACATAGTTCAGTTTATCCCTCCTATTAGTGTACTTAGATACATAAAGCTACGTTTTATAATTTCTCTTTAACCTTTTTTTATTAACAATTTTTCGCGCACTATGAAAAATTAGAAAAGCTTGTGTGTCAACATTGAGGAAATTTGAAATTTAGTCTAGAAGTTAGCTAAAAATGCAGGTCTGTTGTGTTACGCTAGATTATAGGAATTTTAAATCTTTTCAGATATTCACTCCCAAGAAAGTAAACCATCTTTAGGTGATTTTACTCATTGGAGTTGTGAGTCTAAAATAACCAGTTGCCGACAGAATGAAGGGAATGATTCCTGATTGTTTGATGTCCGGCCATAAGACCTCTTGGGTTGGATTATGTGTTTCCTGTGAGGGAAGCCACTACACTACTCATTAATCTTAAGTTGAGTATGGGTGTAGGTCTTACTTGATTGGTGTGAGGGTAAATAACGCAGACTGGGTAGACTGCTGAGGAGTGCAGTTTAAAATTGCTGAACAGCAATTTTACTGCTGTCGGATGTGTGGTCTGCGAACAAGCAAATTAAATAATAAATTGCTTGACCGGAGAGGATAATGACTCTACTGGTTGGCTTTGCCTAGCCAACTACAGCAAATCAAGCACACTCTTGATTTGCTGTAGTTCTGCTATTTTCGTATGGAATTTTATATTCTTTTGAAAGCAGAGTTGGTAGAACAATGATTTATGTTGCTAGAACAATGATTTATGGAAATATGCCTATGATGATATTTATTTTAGCTTCTGGATATTTATTTACTGTCTACTTATTATTAGCATTAGCAAAACGAACAGGTAGAAATAATGTTATTAAAAGTAGCAATTGTGTTATCCAGGAACAGCACAAGCAGGAAAGAGGGTTAAGAACAAAGGTGACTGAGGTAGCTAATAGCCAATAACACAGGTCATTGGTTGACGTTTTGACCAATGACTTATGACGAATGACTATGAGACTGTGGCATCAGTCAGGTAGACCTGTTCTACCAGAGGAGTGTAGCCTAACCACTGTAATCCCGACTGAGCAAACTGTTGTGGACAACCACTGACAGCAAAGCGAGTAGGCATTGGTAAGCGAGTATTTCTGATGCTTAATAGATCTAACTCTTGAGCGCAAGCTGCCACAACATGAACAGATGGGTCAACTAATTTAACATAGGAAGGGAGGAGCAATCGCAATACAGGTGCCAAATGTGGATAATGGGTACAACCATAAACTAAAGTATCAATTTCCTGTTTTATTAAAGGTTCTAGATAGGATTTAGCTACTTCTGTGGTGTAGGGGTCATGGATGCGATTTTGTTCAATTAGTGGCACAAATTCTGGACAACTAACTTGCCAGACTTGAACATCAGGTTGTATTTCCATAATAGCCTGACGGTAGGCATTGCTTTTAGCAGTAGCTGGAGTAGCAATGACACCAATTCGTTTGCCTTGCTGTACTGCGGCTCTTGCTCCTGGCAACACTACTCCGAGAATGGGGAAGTCAAATTCTTGGCGGACATTTTCTAGAGCTAGGGCAGAACTGGTATTACAAGCCATAATAACCATTTTCACCCGTTGCTGCTGCATCCATTTCAGTATTTCCCTCACATATTGTAAAATTTCTGCTTGTGAACGAATACCATAAGGCAGGTGAGCAGTATCTCCAAAGTAAATAATAGATTCATTGGGAAGCTGCTTATAAATTTGTCGTAATACCGTTAGACCTCCAACACCACTATCAAACACCCCAATGGCAGGTTGAGAGTTTTGGTCAGAAAAATCGTCAAAATTACCTTCAAAAATGGAAGATGAATACACAGGCAAATAATATTGATTTAGAGTTTGCTATTTAAAATAAAAAATTTAGCAGACAATCTGATAATTGACTACTATTGATAGGAAATAGATTATGGGGTGTAGGGTGTAGGGATTGTTGAATTCATTTCTTCCCAGTCCCCAGTCCCCTATTTTTTCATCTTTACTGTAGGTACTTGAGAATACCACGAGCGATCGCATCAGCCATCCGACTTTGGTATTCTGGTGATCCTAAACGAGGATTATCCTCACGACCTGTCATATAGCCTGTTTCCACTAAAATTGCGGGCATAGTATTTTTTCTAAGCACATAAAATCTGGCTTTGCGCGTTCCCCTATCTTTGATAGTACTGATATCTTGGAGAATAGTCTTGCGAACGACTTCTGCTAAATCATAACCACTGTCGTAATAATATACTTCTAATCCATTTACATCAGGACGACTATCAACAGAGTTAGCGTGAATGCTAACAAACAAAATAGCATTTACCCGCTTGGCTATATCTACCCGCCCTTGCAGCTCCACAAAAAAGTCAGCATCTCGCGTCATTACAGCTTTTACGCCATTTTGCTCCAAAATTGTAGCCACTCTCCTAGCAATTGGCAGAATCACATCTTTTTCTAATAGCCCACCTATACCGGGAGCGCCAGAGTCCTTACCACCATGTCCGGGGTCAATAACGACTATTAATTTCCCTCTGGGAACTGATAAACGGGGCTGTTGACGTGGTTGAGGATTTTCTTCAATAGATGGTAGCTGTCCTCTAGTTCCTGCTAAGGGAGACAGAGTAATAGGAGCTTGTAAACGACGGGAGTTTTGTAATTGCAGAGCTAAAATGTGTTCTCCCACTTGGTTGAGTTCGCCAATTTGTACACCCGATGCAGGTTGAACTAATACAACTACATTGTTAGGCGCTTGTGGTTGGAAACGCACCCTAAGAACAGGACTATTCGCATCAAAAGCAGGCCCTTGTACTCTACTAGCTAACTTGGCATTAGGAATAATAATGCGAAATAAACCAGAACTTCTATCCCAACCACCTGTAGCAGATACAGATTGGTTAGCTTTAATTAGTAATTGCGTGCCATTAACAGCCAATTCCACAGCCTGAATTGTCGCCGGAGAGTTACTGAGAATTTGTGTAGAGGGTTGACTGTCTGGTAATCTGGTAAAACGATTAGGCAGTACAACAAAACCGTCATTACCGCTACTTATTGCTCGCCAATCGGCGCTGTTGCCATCTACCTGCAAAGTCATGCGAACAGTAGGGGTTCTACTTGAGACTTGGGTAAATTGAATGCGCCTAACACCATAGCGATTAATTAACAAATCTCGTTGTCTTAGATTTGATGATAAAGCTGCGCCTGTAATTTCTAGATTTATAGTTCGGTTATCTGGGCTGCGATTAACCTGTATTTGAGGTTTTCCACCACTAGTACGAATAAAAAAACCATCCGCTGTGACTCGCAAATTCTCAATTTGAGTAACCCTTCCTGTGGGACTGATAGCCACTTCTTGATTAGGCAGGGTGACAGGAGATGTTGTCACCATATTGTAAGTATTGCTGGCGGTGGCTGCTGGAGTAAAGGGTGATTGAGGGGGTATAAATGCAGGTGTTTCTGTTGCTTGTTCGCCTACATTTCCAGAGGAAGGAAGTGCTTCAGCTATTATTTGTGGTAATTGTACTAGCCAGCGACTGCCAGTATTGGCTGTAAATTTTACTAAATTGGGGTCTAGAATATAACCTGGCACTAGTTCTACAACTAGGCGTGTGGTTTGTTCGTCAAACTGTCCAATGCGGAGAGCGCGAATTGCTCCACCTACTTGTTGGGTTAGCTGCGGACGGCCAAAGGTAGTACCTGGCAAATCAATTACTAACCGAGTCGGGTTAAAGATCAGTTGTGCTTGAGGTTGGACAGGACTAGATGTGTTAATTTCTAGTCGATTTTTATTGGTATCAAACCGCCAGGATTCTAATCTTGCAGCCATTGCGGGCGATGATAGCATGAAGATAGTTCCAACAGTGCTGGGTATTAACCAGTGTAGTTTCACAGTCATTTCTCCTGATTCGCATTCATGGGAGTCGTCAATATCTCAACATCTTGGCAAATCCTCACACCTCTACCGCCCAAACTTTGGCTTTGTGCTGGTATCGGGATACAACTAAACTACTGGTGTAAAACTATAGCATATACTCAGAATTTTGCCATGCTATGAGCGTAGACCAATTTAACCTGCAAAGCATTAGATTACACCAGAAAATAGCTATCAAAATTAGCTTTACCCATTCATCAGTACTAGGGGTTCAGCATTGCTAAACCCCTACTGTCAGTTGTCACTTTTCACTTCCTGTCTTGAAGCTTCATGACTTATCTTTGCCTTAAGTATTGGAGAATACCTTGAGCGATCGCTTCTGCCATTTGATTTTGATAAGCTGAAGTTCTGAGCTTGGCTGCATCCTCTCTGCCTGTTACATAACCTGTTTCTACTAAAATTGAGGGCATAGAACTTTTTCTAAGAACATAAAATCTAGCTTTTCGGACTCTCCTATCCTTGATATTGAGACTTTGAAGAATTCTATTGTGGACAATTCTAGCCAAGCTCAATCCGTTGTCGTAATAATACGTTTCCAAGCCACTAACTTCGGGACGGTTTGCACCCGCTGAATTAGCATGGATGCTGACAAATACATCAGCGTTAGCTCGTTCTGCCATTTCTACTCGTCCTGGGAGGCTGACAAAGTAGTCAGAATCTCTTGTAATTACTGCTTGTACGCCATTTTGCTGCAAAATTGCTGCCACTCTCCTACCAATTGGTAAAATTATATCTTTTTCCTCTAACCCACTGATACCAATTGCTCCTGGGTCCTTACCACCGTGTCCGGGGTCGATTACCACCAATAATTTTCCTTTGGGAACAATGGGACGGATACGGGGCTGGGGAGTTCTGATATTCGGGTTTGGCAGTTCTACATTATTGGGTGATGGTAACGGAGGTAAACTAATTGGAGGTCTGACTTGACGATATCGTTGTAATTGTAGAGCTAAAAGTTGATTACCTACCTGGTTGAGTTCTCCAATTGTAACTCCTGAAGCTGGTTGGACAAAAATAATTACTGTGTTGGGGGCTTGCGGTTGCAAACGCACCCTAAGAACAGGGCTATTGCCATTAAAAGTTGGCCCTTGGACTCTGGGAGCTAATTTAGCATTAGGAATGGTGATGCGAAATAGTCCAGAACTTCTATGCCAACTACCTTGAGCAGATAAAGTTTGGTCGGACTTAATCAGTAGTTGTGTATTATTACCAGCTAATTCTACAGACTCAATGGTAGCTGGGGAGTTGGTAAAGATTGGGTTTTCAGAGGTGATAATAGGTCTTGATGAATTAAGAGTTTGAGGTAAGCGGACAACACCTTTGGTCGGTAGTAGAACCAGTCCACCAACACTACTTGTACTTGCTTGCCAATCGGGACTACTTTTATCCACCCGTAATGTCAATCTGACACTGCTTGGTCTTGTTCGCAGTTGGGTAAATTCGAGGCGGCTAACACCATGCTCATTGATGGGTAAATCTTTTTGGGACAGCAGTGGTGATAAAGTAGCGGCGGCAATATCCATGAATATGGTGGTGCGATCAAGGCTACGATTGACTTTAACTTGAGGATTGCCACCGCTGGTGCGAATAAAAAACCCGTCTCCTGTGCTTTGTAATTTCTGAATTTGGGTTATGCCGGTTGAGATGGTGGTTGCTGGGGAAAATTCAGGTTTAGGCTGGGATTCTATGGTTGCTAAACTATAAGTGTTATTACTTTTATTGCTGCTCGGGGATAGTAGTTGTTCTGCTTCTAATTTTGGTAATTGTACTGTCCATCGTTTAGCAGTTATGGGGACAAATTTGATTTGTTTGGGGTCGAGGGTATAACCAGGTGCGAGTTCAACTACTAAGCGGGCTGTTGTTTTTTCAAACTGGCCAACTCGAATTGACCGAATACTGCCACCTATTGGTTGTGTTAACTGCGATCGCCCGAATTGAGTGTTGGGCAAATCAATTACCAATCGAGTTGGGTTAAAAATTAATTGTGCTTGGGGTTGTACCGGACCGGAAGTGTTAATTTCTAATCTGTTTTGATTTTTGTCAAACCGCCAAGATTCCAACTTTGCAGCTAAAGTTGGCGAAGATAGTAGTAAAACAGTTCCAAAAGTACCGGGTAGTAACCACTGTAATTTCACAGTTATTTCTCCTGAATTGCATTTATAGAAGCGATCAATATCTCAAAATTTTGGCAAATTTACACACTGTCAACACTTGTAACAAGTTTAAATTTCGGATGGGAGATTTTAAATTAAAATTCTCTGCCACAAGGTTATTCTCGGCAGACAAAGTTGGATATTAGAATTTAAGTTGTGAATGAAATACAAAGACATAATAAATTATTTTTAAATAATAACCCCAGTTGCTAATTATTCACTGTAGGTAAGAAACAAGATAATTGATCAAGAGTCAATTTATCAGTATTCAGCGGTCAGCTAATACCTAACAACAGTCTACAGCAAAGACAAGCAAAATATAGTATTGACGTTGTCCCAAATTCAATAATACTGATGAAGTCCAGTTGTTGCGTATTACTTCCTAATGTTTGAATAAATATTCAGGATATAACAGGTGAGTAGAACTAGTACCGCCGTGAATTCAAAATATCTCCTTCAATGAATACGGCGTGAGCTTTTCAGAGATTTTAAATTTTGAATTCACGGCGGTACTAGTTATAGCGGTATCCACTTGAAAGAGGTAAAAAATTTACGTAAAAAGCCATATATAAAGAGACTTTGACTCCTAACTACTGCTATAAAATATCAGGCACTGAGACAATAAACCAAAATATACTTGTCCATAATCAAGAATGGACAAGTATATATCAGAAGAAGACTACTTCTACTTATTTAGGCTATCCAGAGAATCTGACGTAACTGCCAAACTCCTTTCATCATTTGCTATTGCTAGAGTGATGATGTGTTAGAAGAACTATCTAAAGCAGCAGCTGTTTTTGGCTCGGGAAAGACGAATCTTAACAGAGGGGGGGCTAAAAAGGTAGTGAGAATTACCATCATAATTATTGCTGTTCCTAGTGGTTTTGGAAAAGCGCCACTAGCTGCACCAACACCGACAAATACTAAACCTACCTCACCTCTAGGAATCATACCCACGCCAATTGCTAGACGGTTAATTCCAGGTTGACCAAACACGGCTAAACCTGTTATCACTTTACCAAGAATGGCGACTGTAATCAGGAAGATTGCCATAATGAAGCCTTCCCGATTGCTGGGAATTACTGGGTTTAAGACTCCCAAATCAGTATTTGCCCCGACGGCGACAAAAAAAACTGGCACCAGCATATCGGCAATGGGAATTACTTGCTTTTGCAGTTCTTTGCGTTTATCTGTTTCTTCGAGGACTAAGCCTGCTGCGAAAGCGCCAAGAATTGCTTCTAGGTGAATAATGTCGGCTAGGTAGGCCATGACAAAGGCGAAGATGAAAGCTGGTATAACCAGTTCACCCCGTGTTTTGAGTTGTTCTGTGATCGCTACAAAGGACTTATTGACAACATTGCCCAAAACAATGGCACCGATGAGAAAAGCAGTAGCACTGATAATCAAATAAATGACATTGCCTACATTCACTGCACCATCTTTCGCCAAACTAGCAACTACAGCCAGGATAATAATTCCCAATATGTCATCTATCACCGCTGCACCGAGAATAATCTGGCCTTCTTTAGAATTCAAGCGTCCTATTTCTGAAAGGACTTTGGAGGTAATACCAATACTAGTCGCAGTCAAAGCCGCACCTGCAAAAATAGCAGGTACAGCACTGATACCAAATAAAGTCATTAAACCAAAAGTACCTGCTGCAAAGGGTACTGCTACGCCCACAACTGCCACAACGACGGCTTGGATACCAACTGCGATTAAGTCTTTTAAATTGGACTCCAAACCGATTTCAAATAGCAGGATAATCACACCCAGTTCTGCTAAAACAGAAACGACCTCTGACTGTGCGGCAAACACCTTTGGCGTGGCTTCTGGAGTTAAACCAGTAGTGATTTGCAGGAAAGTCATAATTAATGAACTAGAACTATCTGTACCACCTTCTGGGAATACCAATAGATGTAATACAGATGTGCCGATGATAACGCCACCGACAAGTTCACCTAAGACAGGGGGCAAACCTACTTTGTTAGATAATTCGCCACCAACTTTGCTGGCGAAGTAAATTACTACTAAACTCAGAAGTACGGCTGCTACCACCATTGAACTGTCTGCTGACTCTGTGGCACTAGCCAACAGGGGAACAGTAAAATTTATTGTGCTGAAAAACTGCATTGGTTCTGTGAATATCCTTATCTTTATTTTTACTACTCTTTTATAAAAAAGAGGCTGAAAACCCCGGAATAGAACCCTAAAAAGCCAAAAAGTTTTTACCTTTATATAGTCTTTTAAGTCGGGGATGAAATTTAGCCTCCGGTAACTTTTCCCCAGCATTACTTAAAAAAGATTCATTTTTCCATCTTAGGTTAGGGATTATAAAATTATTGGGAGTCCTAACAGCAACGATAAATAGGACATGGGGCATTGGGCTTTGGGTATGAAAAATCTCCAATGTCATAACTTCCTATGCCCTATTCTCAACCTCGACAACAATAGCTGCATCAGCCCTGTTAATAAATTATCGAGTCTGATGTGATTTTTCTAGTTGCCAAAATTGTAACCAAGCAACTTTTTGAGTTTAGCAGTGTCAAATTATAAGGAAGGAGTTCATAATCAAGGAATTCCACTGGCTGGTTATCCTGTAACGCTTATAGCCACTACATTATAGATTAATAAATTTTTGAGGAGTGTATATCTAATGCTTGGAACTACTTTATCTGGTTCTCGTTTTCATCCTGGGAACTTTGGGAAAAAACTGTCTTTGATTTTACTGTTATTTGTGATGTTTACATTGCCTGCTTCAGCCCAAGAAAAAGAAAAATTCTGGCGGACTTTGACTGTAAGTGGTCGTGGTATGGAAGCCATTCCTACAACTTTATCACAAGTTAGTTTAGGTGTAGAAATTCAACGAAAAACAGCCCAGGAGGTACAAAAAGAAGCGGCTCGCAGGTCATCAGATGTGGTGGCTTTCCTGAAAAGCAGAAATGTAGAAAAATTGACAACGACGGGTATTCGTCTTAACCCAGTTTATAGCTACACCAATAATGTACGGCGAATTACTGGCTATGCCGCCAGCAACTGTGTGAGTTTTCGCATTCCCACTGAGCAAGCTGGTAGATTATTGGATGAAGCTGTAAAAACTGGGGCAACACAAATTAGTGGTGTGAGTTTTGTGGCTAGTGATGAAGCGATCGCAAATGGCCAAAAACAAGCACTGAAAAAAGCTACCCAGGATGCTAAAGAGCAAGCTAAAGCTGTTCTCAGCAGTTTAGGATTACAACAGAAAGAAATACTTGGTATTCAAATTAATGGTGCAAGTGCCCCAACGCCACAAATGCTACAAAGGGCTGAAGCGATGAAACTGGCTAGTGCTGATGCTTCTACCCCAATAGTTGCTGGTGAGCAGGAAGTACAAGCATCAGTAACATTGCAAATTAGTTATTAGTCAGTAGGGACGGGGTTATCCCGCCCCTACAGTGGTCTGTAGTAAAGAAAAAACAACTGACAACTGACAAACTAGAAATTATCTGGAGACATATCGGACATACCGCCGTCTCCGTCACGCTTAGAACTTAGTAACTCCAGTTGTTCAACGTTAATAACTGGTGAGGAACGGAGTGTACCTGTTTGGCGATCGCTCCACGAATCAAATTTCAAGGAACCTTTAACCCCGATTAGGCTGCCTTTACGGACATAGTTGCCTGCAACTTCAGCGGTTTTACCCCAGAGTTCTAGATTAAACCAGTCTGGTTTATCATTGTTACGCGATCGGCGGTTGACTGCTAATGTTAATTGACATTTAACTGTACCCGACTCAAAATACTTTATATCTGGGTCTCCGCCTACACGACCAACAAGGGTGACAACATTGATGCTCATGGATTTTACCTTGAAGTACAAGTGTACTTATTCATTTTGAACTCTATAATAACCCAAGTTAGCAGTTATCCTTCTGATTCCTGAACTCCTTCTTCTCCCTTCTTAAGTTATATTGTAAAATTCCTTAAAATATGTTAATCCTTTAGCAATATATATTGTTGAATCAAAAAAATGATTTAAAAATTACTTATCATAATTGTCAAAATTATACAGTTATAGTGAGTAAGTTTGGAATAGAGAAAATAAGATGGCTAAAACATCCATTAAGATTGACAAAAATTATAGAAAAAAATAGTCTGGTTTACTGGAGTCAGGCAGCAAGACATCATACGAATCCAGCACAATAAATTCTCAGTGTTATCATTACTCACAAAACTCACAAATTAGAACAAATAGGGGGCATAGAGACGCGTGGGCCTTTTTAGGAACTTTCGCTCATCATGGGATATGGGTATCGACCTCGGTACAGCTAATACCCTAGTTTATGTATCTGGTAAAGGAATTGTACTCCAAGAACCTTCCGTAGTTGCCATTGATCAAAATGAAAAAGTAGCACTGGCGGTAGGAGAAGATGCCAAAAAAATGCTTGGTCGGACTCCAGGCAATGTTATAGCCGTCCGTCCATTGCGTGATGGTGTTATTGCTGATTTTGATACCGCTGAATTGATGCTCAAAAGCTTTATTCAGCGAGTCAACGAGGGCAGATCCCTAATATTACCAAGGATTGTGATTGGTATTCCCAGCGGTGTTACAGGGGTAGAAAGACGAGCCGTAATGGATGCAGCTACTCAAGCGGGGGCTAGAGAAGTATATTTAATTGATGAGCCGGTAGCAGCAGCGATTGGTGCAGGCTTACCAGTGGCTGAACCCACTGGTAACATGATCATTGATATTGGTGGTGGGACAACAGAAGTCGCTGTACTCAGTCTGCAAGGAACTGTGATTAGCGAGTCAGTACGTATTGCTGGAGATGAATTAACAGAAGCAATTATACAGTACATGAAGAAACTTCATAACCTGGTAATTGGAGAAAGAACTGCTGAAGATATCAAAATTCGCATTGGTTCGGCCTATCCGACCAACGATGATAATGACGCAATTATGGAGGTTCGTGGCTTACACTTGCTTTCTGGCTTACCGAGAACAGTTACTATTAAAGGTGGAGAAATTCGAGAAAGTATGTTAGAGCCGCTATCAATAATTATAGAAGCGGTCAAACGGACATTAGAACGCACACCTCCCGAATTAGCAGCAGATATTATTGATCGGGGAATCATGTTAGCTGGTGGTGGCGCATTGCTTAAAGGTATAGATACCTTAATTAGTCATGAAACGGGTATTGTCACTCACATTGCTGCCGATCCCCTAAGTTGTGTTGTCTTAGGAACTGGTCGTGTGTTAGAAAACTTCAAGCAGCTAGAACGAGTATTCAGTGGTCGTTCTCGCAATATGTAACCAAAAAGTTAAAAAGATTATGGATTCTGTATCCAGGAAATATGGCATCCATTATCTAGAATAATTTAGCAAATATATACAGGTATAAATGTTTACTACACGCCGTTGGTGGGAACATAAAGCATTACAAATAGGTTTGTTAACTCTGGTTGTGGGTAGTGCTTGGATGCTACGACAGACCCAGGGTGCGGTGGTAATGGAAATATACCAAGGCATTACCCGTCCTTTGCAGACGTTACAGCCACGGATAAGTCCTGAAGATCGTATTCGTGATGCCCGGTTGTTGGAGTTACAAACGCGGATAGTTGATCTAGAAAGTCAAAACCAAAAACTGCAAAGTTTATTGGGTTACATAGAAAAAGAACCGCTGACAGAACGTCCGATTATAGCGCGGGTAGTGGGGCGCAGTGCTGACCATTGGTGGCAGCAAGTGACTTTGAATATTGGTAAAAACGCTGGAATTAAGGAAGGCTTTGTTGTCAAGGCTGATGGTGGCTTGGTAGGTTTAGTAGAAACTGTTACACCTAATACCAGTCGTGTTTTATTGGTTAGTGACTTGAAAAGTCAAGTGGGTGTTACTATTAGCCGGACATCAGCGAAGGGAGTTTTGCGTGGTGATTCTTCCGTTGAAGGAGTGCTAGAGTTTTATGAAAAAGTTCCTAATGTGAAGGTAGGAGATTTAGTTTCCACTTCGACTTATAGTCAGAAGTTTCCTGCTGGTGTGCCGGTGGGAAGAATAAAGTCTTTAGATTTAAAGAAACTTCCGGCATCAGTAGCCAAAGTTGAACTATTTCCACCCATTCGTTATTTGGATTGGGTAACTCTATATCCAAAGACAGAAAACAGAGATCCGGAAAAACCAAACGTGGAAAATAAACAGCCATAAAAGTTAAGAATTCAGGAGTCAGGTTTAAGGAGTCAGGTTTAAGGAGTCAGTATGCTGGCTGCTAAACTCCAGTCTAGATTCTGGATTCTGAGCAGAAAAATATCTTTCTTAATTCTTGAAAATTTTGTAAAACAATGAAGATTCCTGGATTTCTGGGCAACAAAAATAAGATAGCCACAAAGCCAGATCGAAACTTCAAATCTTTGATTCCGCAGTGGAAGCTTTGGCATCCGCGTGTGCGTCAATTGTTGGATTGTTTGGTGATATTTGGATCTGTGCTGTTATGTTTACTAATGTTGCCTACTAGACTCCCAGGTATGGAATTATTAGGCATTGGTCCAAACTGGTTACTAATTTGGGTGGTGGCTTGGAGTGTGAAACGTTCTGTCTTTGAGGGTGCAGTAGCAGGAATTGTTTTAGGTCTACTGCAAGATGCTTTGACAGCCCCTAATCCTACCCATGCTCTGAGTTTAGGAATAGTAGGAATGTTGACGAGTCTGATTCAGAAGCAGCGTTTTATTCAAGAAGATTTTATCTCTATTGCTTTAATCGTCTTTGGGATGGCAGTTATAGCTGATACTATTTTTGCTGTGCAGTTATCTTTAATGGGTGGTAGCTGTGGGGAAGAATGCATCCGTAAAGTTGAAGATATCTGGACTTATTACCAGCGTGTTGCTTTAGCTTCGGCGATTCTTAGTAGTTTGTGGGCTCCTGTAGTTTATTATCCTCTAAATCACTGGTGGCAACAGATGAAATTAATTAATAATTAGTAATTACTAATTACTAATTCGTAGGTGGAAAATAGGGATGTTAACCCCAACAGCAGTATCCTCAAATATGGTAGGCAGTGAATTTGACTCTCTGATGATGCAATGGTGTTTGCAACTAGCTCGGCGTGCTTTGGGTCGCACTTCACCAAATCCATTAGTGGGGGCGGTGGTTGTTCAGGATAGAGAGATTGTGGGAGAAGGGTTTCATCCCCGTGCTGGTGAACCTCATGCTGAGGTTCTTGCCCTCAGAGCAGCAGGAGAAAAGGCTCATGGAGCTACGATTTATGTCAGTCTTGAACCTTGTAATCACTATGGACGCACTCCTCCCTGTTCGGAAGGTTTGATAGCGGCTGGTATATCTAAGGTGGTGGTGGGTATGGTTGACCCTAATCCTTTGGTAGCTGGGGGTGGTATTGCGCGTTTACGTGCGGCGGGAATTGAAGTGCTGGTGGGGGTGGAAGAAGCTGCTTGTCGACAGTTGAATGAAGGTTTTATCCATCGCATTGTTCACAAACGACCTTTGGGAATTTTGAAATATGCTATGACTTTGGATGGCAAAATTGCTACTAGTTCTGGTCATAGTGCTTGGATTACAAATCCAGATGCTCGCAGTGAGGTTCATCAACTGAGGGCGGCTTGTGATGCTGTAATTGTCGGTGGAAATACTGTCAGGCAGGATAATCCTTTTTTAACTTGTCATCAATGGGATGGGAATAATCCTCTGCGGGTGGTAATGAGTCGTAGTTTGAATTTGTCAGAAGATGCTCGGTTGTGGAACGTTGCTGAAGCTCCGACTTTGGTGTTGACTGAGGTGGGCAGTTCCCCAGACTTCCAAAAGATGTTGCATGGCAAAGGTGTGGAAGTGATAGAATTGCCCTTACTCACACCAGATCATGTTATGGCTCATTTGTATGAGCGTGGTTTTTGTACCGTGCTGTGGGAATGTGGTGGTACTTTAGCTGCTAGTGCGATCGCTCAAGGTGCGGTTCAAAAAATTTTGGCTTTTATCGCCCCCAAAATCATTGGTGGTAGTCATGCTCCCACACCAGTAGGTGACTTAGGTTTTACCACCATGACAGAGGCTTTGCTTTTAGAAAACGTTTGTTGGCGTGTGGTGGGTTCGGACTGTTTAGTACAAGGTTATTTGCCAGAAAAAAGTCAATAGTCAGTTGTCAGTTGTCAGTGGCAAAAGGCAAAAGGCAAAAGGCAAAAGTTAATTAATTTTCCCAGTCCCTATTCCCCTATGACTGTTGACGTTCATAAGCAAGATCACGGATGAGACTGAGCCGAGCGCGAATGTAGTCACAAAGAAAATCCGTTTCATTGGGGTCTAATAAGGCTTGTTTTGTGGTTTGTTTAACTAACCACTGTACCAAGCTGGCATCGTCGAGCTGCAAAAGAGTTACCGTTTGGGCGGCTTCAACTATAGACCAAAGCTGACGCATAATCGTAGGAGTCATCAGACCTCTATTAAATTATTAGCTTAGTTGTTTCCAGATTACACAATTTCGATATTAGCTGACCCAATTAATCCACAAGTTGAGACAACTATTATCAAAAATTTAATAAACAGATTTATATCTTGATAAAGATTAAGAATGGTAAATACTTATCATTTAATTTAACGAAAATTAACTTAACTTAGGGTTGGCTTGTAGTTATTGGTCAGGAAATAGAGATGTATCTAATTATAACTGAGCTATTTCCTTTTCTCGGTTATTTCAATCAACATTTATATAATGTATAATGTCAATATTAATCTGAGTTTAGCAAGAACTTACTAGAGTAGATTTACTATAAATGGAGCTTAACAAACTAGAGATAAAAGTAGTTGATTTTACATGAAATTTCAGCAATTATATTGATAATATTTATCTGTCAGAGTGAAATTATAGCTATAATCCTGGTTTCAGGAATGTCAGTTGTGGGTAACTTGACAAATAATAAATATTTTCGATCACAAAAACATCAGATCATCATTATGATAAGAAAATTGAGATTAAAATATCGCTTTTAAGATTATTGATCGCGGCAGTTTTCTACTATTGAGTGCAATGGTTAAGTCTGACAACAGCGTTAACACCCTTGAGAAAATCTGCCTACCTTCAGAGCAGATTGAGGTTAGTGCGATCCCTTCGCTCTCTTCGAGACGCTCCGCGATGCCTGCGGCGTTCGCGGCTTATTGCTACAACAGCCAGTTTGGTAAACTTTTACCTGATGCTTTTTACATCCATATTTTGGCGCTGCATACCCTTGATATACACCTTCAGAAATATTAAAACCGCGCTCGCAGTACTGTACCTCAAGGGGAGAAGGCAACACTAGTTAAATTTACCACTACTAAACCCAAGATTTCCTACTTGTTTTATCCTGATTTTGATACTGATGCTCATCCAGCGTTACAAGCCAGTATTCAAGTTGACGTAGAAACTCTCACTGTTAACTATCGAGATTATAGAGACACAGAAAATCCTCCTATTATCCATCGGAAAGAAACTTTTGTTACTCCTGATTATCCGCTTTACGAAGAATTTGCAGCCTTAACACGCGCTCAATAGGCTTTAGGTTTGCTAGATAACACTAGAGGTATTGGTACAAGGTCGGGTTGGGAAAAGCGGTTACAAGCTTATGGTGTAGAAATACAGGGACATAGCTTGATTCAAAAACCTATAAATTTTATTGCAGCTAATTTAATCCCAAAAATAGAAAGACATAAAGCAGCTATTGTTCGTCATGATTTATCCCGTCCTGTGCGGTTAGCTTTGGATGCTGGTTTGTTTAGTCCAGAAACTACGTTTTTTGATTATGGTTGTGGACATGGTGGTGATGTGAACCGGATTGCAGAACAGGGTTATATTAGTTCCGGCTGGGACCCTTATTATTCACCAGAAACTCCCTGTAGATCTGCGGATGTTGTCAATAATATTGGTTTTGTAATTAATGTCATTGAGAACCAAAGTGAGGGACGGGAAGCGTTGATTAAAGCTTGGGAGTTAACACAGAAAGTTTTGTTGGTATCGGCTCAGGTTTGAATTGCTGATAGTCAAAGAGGTTTTGTGGCTTATGGTGATGGGATTATTACTAATCGTAATACATTTCAGAAATATTATGAACAGGAAGAATTAAAAATTTACATTGACCAAGTGCTGGGGGTTGATGCTATTCCTGTGGCTTTGGGTATGTATTTTGTGTTTCGAGATGATGCTGAAACGGAGTTATTTCGGGCTTCTCGTTTCCGTTCTCGTGCTACTACTCCTAAAGTTAGGGCTTGTGTGAAGCGGTTTGAAGAATTTCGAGAACTTTTAACACCGCTCATGGATTTTATCACTGAACGGGGACGAATTTCTAGCAAGGGTGAACTAGTCCAAGAAGCAGAAATTTGTGCAGAGTTTGGGAGTTTAAGACGTCCTTTTCATGTCATTATACAGGCGACTGACTCAGAAGAATGAGATGCGATCGCAGATAAACGTCGTCAAGATTTAATGGTTTATTTAGCATTATGCAATTTTAGTCGTCGTCCCAATTTATGACAATTAGCACCAGCAGTACAAGAAGATATAGTTGGTTTATATAGCAGTTATAAACAAGCTTGTCTGGATGCTGACCAAATGTTACGCAGCTTGGGAAATACAGAACTAATTATCAAACTTTATCAAGAAAGTAAGATTGGTAAAAAACTACCTAATTCTCTCTGGGTTCATATTTCTGCATTGCAAGCTCTTGATCCTTTGTTACGTCTTTATGAAGGTTGTGCATAATCGGACTATTGGGCGGTTATAAGAAGCAAATGTGATTAGATTTCATTTGAAAACGCCGAGAATTTCCTACTTATATTATCCTGATTTTGATTATAATCCCCATCCCAGATTATATAGAGCCATGGAAATTGATTTACGAAATTTGCACGTAACTCATCGAGATTTTGATGGTAATGATGATCCGTTAATTTTACATCAAATAGATAGTTTGGTGACTCCTGATTATCCCCAATATGAGAAATTTGCTAAGTTAACTCGTCAAGAGGATGATTGGGGACTGTTCGAAAACTGGCGTAGTATCAGTCATCTTTCTGGTTGGAATAAATGTTTAGAAGACCACTGTGCTTCTCTTCACAGTTATAAGTTATCTTCGCGTAAAGATGCTGATCCATATAAAGTGAATATATTACAATCTGCTATTAGAAGTCGTAAAGATAAATTAAAAATTCAGCAGGAGTCAGGAGTCAGGAGTCAGGAGTCAGAATAATTTTTAAATCAGGAATTATAGCTGTACGTTTTAGCTAACTTAACCCAATCTTCAATTCCTTTTTCTGTTGGTGTTCCTGATTGATTGAATGTCCAAATATCTCGTTTATCCTGGAGTCCATAACTAATATGAATTGGTCTTTCGTTTCCGTAAAAATAGAGAGAATCAAAGAGTAGTTTAGTTTGTAGAATCCATTCTACGATCTGTTCAGTGGGTGAATATGCAATGAAGAAATCACAAGCTGCACCTAATCTTTCACAATAGTACTTACCATTGTTATTAATTTCATGACTTATGTGTTGATCTAAATTAGGTGCAACACGAGAATTCTTTTTACCTTTCACTGGGTCTTTTTTTCAAGAGATTTTTTTAAGTCTGGTGAATAAAAGCCATAGGTAAGATGAAAGTTGGCGATTCCGTAATTATCAATAATTGGGTCGATGATATATTTATTTAGGTCTTGTAATGCGGTAATTACTTCTTTGATATTTTAGGGAAATTGGTTAATATTTTGGGCATATTTATGATATGTTTGGGTGCAGGTGTAGAATTCTTCTAATGTGAGATATTTGCCTAGTTTTAATTCTGTGATGTTCATATATCAGTACCACTATATGATTTTTATATAAAAATAGATTACTACAAGTATTTTATGCCTATCAAGTTAACTGCTGAGATTCTCATACCACTTTCTATACAAGAAAGAAAATAACTAATTTTACATCATGCTTAATTAATTGATGCTACTCACATGACGGATGAAGATTTGTATACAGCATATAAACATGGGAAAGTCATTTCCTCAATAGCATCAGACTATTGTGAATATCAAATTTAACAAGATAATCAGAACGTCTCTGTCCTTATTAATCAGCCAGAAAACACAGAAATTTGGAGATAATTGTATTGAATCCTTAAAAGGAGATTTTGAAAAGAAAAGTGAAATTCTTGATCATCATCCTAACCCGCAAAATCTTTTTGAAATCTGTGGAGAAAGATTGCTAGTTACTAGTAATTCAATCATAAGAAGCCTTAGCCCAAAAATGGGTCAACTTTGGGGAGAAGTAGCTGATATAAGCCCTTATATAATTAAGCCAGAATTTGAGTTTGGAGTGAAAATTAAAGGAATAGATATTGTTATATTAATAGATGAAAAGATTAAGTTTACACAATTAAAAACTTTAAAAGGTACTTTGACTGGTTCGCAAACAAATAGATATAAAAAAGAATTAGGAATTCATGATTCTCCCTTATTTATAGCAGCTTTTAATTTGGGTAGATGGAAATTTAACGATTCTAAAATTCCTCGCATAGCTCGCAAAGAATTTTGGGATAAAATTCACATGGATTATAACCTAATTGAGAACCATATAATAAATATGTTACAGAAGATTGATATAGCTTTTGGAGATTTAGCTGCAAATTAAGTTTTATAGAGAAAATAAAGAAAGTTGTTCAGCAACTTCTTTTCCTTTTGCCTGATTTCCTAGCATTAAATTTAAAAGATCAACACCAATTTCTTTAGCAAGCAATACAGTAACTACATTACCGATTTGTTTATATTTAGAA
This sequence comes from uncultured Trichormus sp., assembly GCA_936914905.1. GTDB lineage: Bacteria > Cyanobacteriota > Cyanobacteriia > Cyanobacteriales > Nostocaceae > Trichormus_B. The sequence continues at coordinate 26,762 of CAKZGI010000027.1, forward strand.
GTGACTGAACCATAAAAAACCCAATCGTCAGGAAAAGTTTGAATCCTTGCAGATTCACTCACAGTTAAAGGACGCAGTTCTACTGGTTGGCACATATCAGTTGCTTTTTGCTGGGGACTGGTTGTAACAGTTGGTGAAGGTTTATCCCAAGATAATCTTCTGTAAAAGCTAACTTTTCCCCCACCAGAATGATAAGCACCTCCCATTGCTTCTGGTTTCGATTCTTCTGGTAAATATCTCCAATTCTATCCCGGTTCTAATAATCTTAAAAACTTGAAATGACTTTCCGCGTAAGCAATAAATTCTGGTTCGTTATCAACTAAACCTGTCAACGCATCTTTTAAAGTCCACCATTTCGGTAAAATTTTACCTTTTTTGCTCTATTTAGCTAGAGGAAATGTAACAGATTCACCATCTCTAGAACCAATAAAAACAACCCTTTCTCTATTTTGAGGGACTCCATAATCCGCTGCTTCTAAAACATTGTAAACTACGTTATAGCCTAATTCCTTCATTTCTGTTAATACTACTTTCAAAGCAGCACCATTCATTTCATCAGGCTCTAAGGTTTATTGGCCGATGATGAAGAGAAGTAGAAAGTCAACCTCTGACATTTTCCATCAAAAAAAGCGGGGTTGGACCTCTTTGACAATGCGGATAAAGTCCATAAATAAACTACCGCTAGGGTCCATAACTGAACCGCGTTTTCCTGCGGTGCTAAATAGTTGACAAGGGGGACCACCAGTTACTAAGTCTACCTCACTAACCCGTAAATCGCGACCTAAATTTAAAACTCTTCCCCCTTCTTCAAGCAACTTTTGGGAACTGACTTTTTCTATTGCTCTAGGAATAGCACTTTCTTGGAGATAAGATCTATTTATAGCAATTGTTTTGGTTGCATCCCGGTCTTTTTCTAATACACTTACTGTATGAAATCCTGCTTGTTCTAGACCTCAGTCTAAACCATAAGTACCTGTGAAAAGGGAGATAAAAATCGGTTGTTTATTTATCATTATTCTTGTTATATCAACTATGGTAATAAATTATGTTCTAATATATACATCATTATGTAATTTTTGAAAATTCAAAAATCGAATTTATTACAAAAAGTAAAATTAATTATGGTTAGAAACCACTCAAATTACATAACAATAAAATATGTCTACTGCCAAATGTAGATAAGCAGAAAAAAATAATCCAGATACACACAGTGCCAAAACACCGAACTTGAATTAACACCAAAGTGACTATTATTGTAATTACCGGGAATGAAAGAATGAATGAATCAAAAAATCGCTCAATTGCGAGATATAAGTAATTATTTAATGTGAAAATGTACAAATGGAGAATAGGAGACTCTAACCCCTGACCTCTGCGGTGCGATCGCATATCTTCGCTTGGTACTCTGTGTTGTTTATGTATAATTAGACACTTTCGTATTCCAGGCGTTTTCTGTAGGTATGACTTCTACCACCGTTTTATATTCACTACTTAGATAGCCCAGGATTAGCCCACAACATTCATTCGTCTGGGTAGGTTGTTTGAGCGTGGTTTTTGATAGTTTGGAGATGATTCGTGTTGAGTTGAAGATGCATAACTATTTTTTATCTCAATTTCACGATCAAAAAATTTTGGGTATTACTAGCATATATAAGAAGATAGTATAACAGCTAAATTTAGGTTATACAAATATTTAAATGGTTTTATTATGGATGTTGTTTGGAAATTTTCTTCTATCAAATCTCAAGAAGAAAGGAGAAGGGCAAAAATCAACTTAAAAATTGAACTTTACCAGTATCAATATCGTAAAAAGTACTAACAATTTTTAATCTACCAGCCTGAATCAAGCGTTCTAAAACTGCTGATGAATTCTGCCGCAATTTATCTGTCTGAATTTGTTATCGTTTGCTTTTAAGAAAAGGGTGGTTCAATACTGTCAACACTGTCAATATTGTCTGGAACATCAATACTGTCAGGAACAGATCTAATTTTATTGGAAAATTGTGTATTATTGATGGATTCTCGAACTGCACCACATCTTTTATGACCCAAAACAACTATTAGTTGTGTCCCTAAAGTAGCCGCAGCATACTCTAAACTACTTATGGTTACATCACTAGCAACATTACCAGCTACACGCACAACAAATAAATCTCCCAGTCCTTGATCGAAAACCATTTCCGGTGGTACGCGAGAATCAGCACATCCTAATATTGCTGCAAAAGGATACTGTGTTTTGGCAACAGATTGTAAACGTTTTTTTGATTGGTTGGGATATCGACGATTTTGATTTATAAATCTTCTGTTTCCTTCTATTAATCTTCTTCGGGCTTCATTTGCACTGACTGGTTTAGGATTAGGATTAGTTTCAGGAATGGTAATTGTTTCTCGGTTGGTAATCATGCCATTACAGGCAGTAATACTGCCAATGCTTAAGGTAGTTAAACCTGCAAATTTTAGGAAGTTACGACGACCTATCAACCCGTTAATTCTACTCATTAATCTTCCTGAAAACTTCTAGATGATTGCCAGGAATATATCAGGTTCGACAGTAATAAGAGAGTACCTGATTACAGGGTTTAAAGGTTATTTAACCTTTTGACTAAATACCAAGCAATATATTGGCAGTATCGACTATATTTACCTTTTACATCTTTGCTACTCAGTTCTTCGAGTTTCTTTTTAAGAGCTTCTTTAGACCAAGGTTTCTTGGGAAAATTTTGATTTAAAACCTCAATGATTGCATCTAAAGCTACTTTACGATTTTCTTGGATAGTTTGAATATTGAGATTCAAAATAGTATCTAATTCATAATTTATGTTTTCATCATCAGAAAAAATTTTTCCTTGTGAACTATACTTGATATAACTTTCACAGTTTTTAGAATCTGCGGGATTAACACTCAATTGTATCGGCTCAATAAGTAGGGGTAAGAGAAAAGAAGAAAAAGTTGAGCGTGGGACACAGGGCGTTATAAAATATGAGACATGACGCAA